>CAZSBI010000219.1:0-6823 GCA_964604735.1 uncultured Flavobacteriaceae bacterium
ACTTTTGCAGCATTGCGCACCACCAGCGATTCGGACGAAATAATATCTACTTGATGTCTTATTAATGTTTCGGCAATTTCGACACCAATCGCGTGCTTGTCCACCAAGACACAGATTTCATCGCGTAAAAATCCGTTTTCCTCAGCTTGCTTGATTGCCTTTAAAACGCCCAAAGCAAAATTTTTGTCTTCTGCTGCTTCTTGTTTTTCTTGCTTTTCGACAAATTCTATCTGTACAAAACCGGCATCTTTATTTTTGTATTCGGGTGTTTTTTGTGCCACATTTTCATATACTTTCCGGTACGAATTGTTGGTCAAATAATCGGGGAAAGTTTGAAAAAAATGATTGTTAAAAGTGATTACTTGATGTTCGCTTCGCCAGTTAAACTCTAAGGCTTCCACTTTTTTATCAAGTAGAGCAGCAAAGGGATTGGCTTGGTAAGTTTTAGCATTTTTATCACTCAAAGCCATAAATTGTTCCGGCTTGCCACCTCTAAATCGGTAAATTGATTGTTTGGCATCGCCTACCAGCATTACATCGCCCAATTTTTCGTTGCTAAATTCTTTTGAAAGTGCTTCGTGAATAAGCGGAATTAGATTATGCCATTGCAGTTCGGAAGTATCTTGAAATTCATCGACAAAATAATGACTGTATTTTTCGCCCAAACGCATATAAATATATGGCGTGTCGCTTTCTAAATGCTGTAAAATCTGTTCTAAAATCAGTTTGTTAAAATCGTTGATAAATATGCTGTGTGTTTCGTCTTTGTAAGCTTCAATTTCGTCTAACAAAGCCTTTTGTATGCTTAGCGCATTTATTTCTTTTAGCAAACCTGAATACAAGCGATATTTGTCGAGCAACTTATCCAAATTTGCTTCTAAATAGGCAACTATTTCTACTACAAATGCTTCCAATTGCTTGTTATAATCGCCTTTGATAAACCGTGCTAATTCCGGATTGGTTTTGTTTAATTCTTTTGTTCTTTTATCGACATAATATTTAGCATCGGTTTTGCTTAGGAGTTTGCGAATGGTTGAATTGACCTCAATTTTATTATATTCCTTAGGGTTTTGCATTCTTTTGCAAAGCGTTTTTACGCTACCATTTACATAAGCTTCATAAGGCTCAAACAATTTGAGTCCGCGTTTGCCGTAAGCACTAAATTCTTCAACAATTTTTATGCGTTCTTTAATCAATTGCGTTTTTAATTTCTTAAAATCGGCAAAAGTTTTATTTTCGAGTGATTTGATTTCGCTAAAATAATTGGCATCAAAAATAATATTATTGATATTGAGCAAATCCTGCTGAATTTTCCACGATTTATCTTCATCCGTTTTACTTATAGACAGGTTTATAAAAAATTTTGTCAATTCCTCGCCACGTACCGCCTTGTCTATCAGCTTGTCTATCAGATTGACAATCACTTCCTTATGATCTAACACAACTTCTACATCTACCGGCAGGTTCATATCACGAGCAAAAGTTCTGATAATTTTATACATCATTTTGTCGATGGTTGTCAGTTGAAAATCGTCATAGTGATGTAGTATTTCGCTTAGTCGTAATTGACTGCGTTTTACGATTTCCGCTTTGTAATCATCATCGTTTGTAATACCGGTTTGTGCTTTTATAATCTCTTTTGATTCGTCTGCCACCTTTTTCATTACATCGGTAATTTTACCTTTTGACGCATTGATTAGGTTTTGCAGTACGCGTTCCTTCATTTCGGCAGCGGCTTTATTGGTAAAAGTAATACCTAACAAGCGATAGATGTAGGCAGGTTCTTGTGCTTGCATTAATTTGTTGAGGTAATGCGTTGCAATTTGAAAAGTTTTTCCGGAGCCGGCGCTGGCGTTATATACTATAAAGCGATTGTTCATAAGCAAATATTATGAACAAATTTACACTAATTTTTTGACAAAATAAAAGACGGAAACTATGAAGTTTCCGCCTTAGTTGTTGGCTATATTAAATCAAAATTGAATTTGATATAATATCGATTTACAATTTACGTTTTACTTCGTAATTTTGGTAAGCTTCAATAATATCTCCTTCGATAATATCGTTGTTATTTTTTACCATTAATCCGCATTCGTAACCTTTACCCACTTCTTTGACATCGTCTTTAAATCGTTTTAAAGATGCGAGTTCACCGTCGTGTATTACGATACCTTCTCTAATAACGCGTATTTTAGAATTGTTGTATATTTTTCCGGTTTGTACCATACAACCTGCCACGGTGCCCACTTTCGAAATTTTGAAAGTGTTTCGTACTTCGGCTGTTCCGGTAACTTCTTCTTTAATTTCGGGTGACAACATACCTTCCATTGCTTCTTTTACGTCGTTGATTACATCGTAAATGATTGAGTATGTTTTTATTTGCACTTGTTCTTCATCTGAGATACGTCGTGCCGTAACCGAAGGTCGCACATTAAATCCGATAAGAATAGCATCAGAAGCCGAGGCTAATAATACATCGGAATCGGTAATTTGTCCAACGCCTTTATGTATGATGTTTACACTTACATTTTCGGTTGATAATTTTTGTAATGAGTCTGACAATGCTTCGACAGAACCATCTACATCACCTTTGATGATTAAGTTTAGTTCTTTGAAGTCGCCTAATGCAATACGACGTCCAATTTCGTCAAGTGTAATGTGTTTTTGCGCGCGCATTTGTTGCTCTCTGATAATTTGTCCGCGTTTTTGAGCAATTTTTTTAGCTTCGCGCTCTTCTTCATATACTTTGAAACGGTCACCGGCAGTTGGTGCGCCATCTAGTCCAAGTATTCGTACAGGAGTTGACGGCGGTGCTGCTTTTACTTTTTTATCTCTTTCGTCATACATTGCCTTGACCTTACCGTGATATTTTCCTGCCAAAATGTAGTCGCCTACTTTAAGTGTTCCGTTTTGCACAATAATATCTGACACATAACCACGACCTTTATCAAGAGCCGCTTCGAGAATGGTACCTACGGCATCACGATTTGGATTAGCTTTAAGGTCTAACATTTCGGCTTCGAGAACTATTTTTTCTAATAATTCGTCAACCCCTTGTCCGGTTTTAGCCGAAATTTCTTGCGATTGGTATTTACCTCCCCACTCTTCGAGCAATATATTCATATTTGCCAATTGTTGTCTGACATTGTCAGGATTGGCATTGGGTTTATCTATTTTGTTTAAAGCAAAAATCATAGGTACGCCTCCGGCTTGTGCGTGACTAATTGCCTCTTTGGTTTGTGGCATTACATCGTCATCGGCGGCGATCACAATTACGACTACGTCGGTAACTCGCGTACCGCGTGCACGCATTGCGGTAAATGCTTCGTGCCCGGGTGTATCGATAAACGTAAGTTTTTCACCATTGTCAAGCACTACTTTGTATGCGCCAATATGTTGTGTTATTCCTCCTGATTCGCCTGCTACTACGTTTGCACTACGAATATAATCGAGCAATGATGTTTTACCATGATCTACGTGTCCCATAATAGTTGCAATAGGCGGACGTTTTACTAAGTCTTCTTCGGCATCTATTATTTCGACATCTTCTATTTCTTCTTCGGCGTCGATAAATTTTACTTCAAAATTAAACTCGTCTGCTACTAAACTCAAAGTTTCGGCATCGAGACGTTGGTTCATAGTTACCATTAAACCTAGTGAGAAACAAGCTGTAATTACATTGGTTACCGGCACGTCCATCATGCTCGACAATTCTGATACGGTAACAAATTCGGTTACTTTCAATATTTTGCTTTCTGCTTCTTCTCTTGCTAAATCGGCGTGTGCTTGTTCTTTACGTTTTTGACGACCTTCACGTTTTATTTTGGCACGTTTTGATTTACCGCGTCCTTGTAAACGTTCGAGTGTTTCTTTGATTTGTTTTTGGATTTCTTCGTCAGAAATTTCTTTTTTCTCAACAGGTTTTTTATAAGCCCCTCTACCTCTGTTGTTACCTCTGTTATTATTAGATTTCGGTTTATCTGATGTGTAGATTCTTTTTCTTTTCTTCTTTTTCTTTTCTTCGTCTTTTTTGGGAGTATCTTTTTTCTTCGGTTTTTTTTCAAATTGTTTTAAATCGATAGTTTGTCCGGTTGTCGTAACTCCTTTTAGTTTTTGGTACTTTGTTTCTATTTCTTTTTTCTCAACGGATTCTTTTGTTTTTTCAGCAGATTTTTCTTCTGTTTTTTCAAGCGGTTTTTCTTGCTTGCTTGTTTTAGCTTCGGCTTTTTTAATTTTGGTCGGTTTCTTTTCTTCCTTTTGAGCTTCTTCTTTTTTAGCTTTCGGCTTTTCTACAACAGTTTTCTCTTCTTCAAGTTTTGTTGTTTTTTTAGGCTTGTCCTTAGATTTTTCGACGGGCTTTTCATCTGTTTTCTTTACAGATTTTTCTTTTGATTCCACCTCTTTTTCTGCCGGTTTTTCTGTCGGTTTTTCTGCCGGTTCTTGTTTTTCTTCTTCTTTCTTTTCGGCAATTGACTCTACTTTACCTACAACTTTTGGACCTTGTAGTGTCACTTTACCCGAAACGACTTCTTCTTTCTTTTGGATTTCTTGCGCTTTTTCTTTTCGCATGTTTTCCTTTTCCTTTTCCTGCTCTTTACCTATGGATGTAGCTTTTTCTTTCACGCTTTTATCTGACGCAAATTCGTCAACTAAAAAAGCATAAGCTTCCTCTGAAATAGCTACGCGCGGTGTCGGGCGTTCTATTTCAACTCCTTTTTCTTTCAGAAAATCGACAATTGTTTGTGTTCCAATATTGAACTCACGCATTACTTGTCTGATGGTAATCTTTTTTGCCATATCTAATGATGGTTATCTAATTAATTTCTTTTTTGGTGAGCTTTTACTGCTCAAATTCTTCTTTTAGAATTGTCATAACCTCTAAAATGGTTTCTTCTTCTAAATCTGTACGTCTGACTAAATCATCTACATCATTTGCCAGAACGCTTTTGGCTGTATCTAATCCGATTTTTTGGAATTCTTGAATGATCCAGTTATCGATTTCGTTTTCAAATTCTGACAATTCTACATCGCCTTCTTCTTGTTCGCGTTGAATTTCAATTTCGTAACCGGTAATATCGGTTGCCAAACGTATGTTTTGTCCACGTTTTCCGATTGCTTTTGAAATTTCGTCAGGGCGCATATATACATAAGCTGTTTTTTTGCCATCTTCGTTTTCGCCTAACTCTAATCGTTGAATTTTGACTGGTCCTAAGGCGCGTTGGATAAACAACTTTTCGTTGTCTGTGTAATTGATTACGTCTATGTTTTCATTGCCCAATTCGCGAACAATACCGTGAATACGAGAGCCTCGTACACCTACGCAAGCGCCTACGGGGTCAATTCTGTCGTCATAAGTATCAACGGCTACTTTGGCTTTTTCGCCGGGGATACGCGCTATTTTTTTTATGGTGATTAATCCGTCAAAAACTTCGGGAATTTCTTGTTCAAAAAGTTTTTCTAAGAAACGTGTATCTGTTCTGGACATTATTACCATTGGCTTGTTACCTTTCATGTCCACTTTTTCTATTACGCCTTTGACATTGTCACCTTTTCTAAATCTGTCAGAAGGTATTTGTCTGTCTCTGGGCAAGATAAGTTCGTTTCCTTCATCGTCGATTAAGTATGCAGCGTTATGTCTTGCGTGATGTACTTCGGCAGTATAAAGCTCGCCTTCGCGTTCTTTAAAAAATTTGTGCAGGTTTATGTAATCATACTCCATCAATCTGTTTTCTAGATTTTGTTTTAGAGCTATAATTGCCCTGCGTCCTAAATTAACTAATTGAAACTCTTCGTCAACCTCATCACCTACTTCGATTTCAGGATCGATTTTGCGTGCTTCTGCCAAATGAATTTCTTTATACTCATTAAATGGGTACTGATCATCGGGAATTACTGTTTTGTAAATCCAAATATCTAAATCGCCACGATCCGGATTGATAATGATATCAAAATTATCTTCATCGGGTTCGCTGCCATCTCTTTTTTTAACAATAATACCATTGCGACGTCTCAATGCGTGTGTAATTACATCTTTTAGGATTGATAAAATGGTTGCTTTATCAATATTCTTTTCGTCTTTAAATTCCAGAAAGGCTTCTACCAATTCTTTATTATTCATAACTAATTTCTTTTAAAATTTTAAGACAACTTTTGCCTCTTTTATGTCGTCAAAAGTTATTTCATCTTGTTTTGTCACGGTTATTTTTCCTTTTCCTATTTTTTTAGGTTCTCTTACTTTATATTCTAAAATAATTTTTTTGTCATCAACAAAAACTAATGTGCCTTCTTTTTCAACATCATTAGTTTTGACTTTAATTTTTCTATTCAAGTTTTTTTGATATTGTCTTTTCAAGAAAAAAGGCTTGGTAATATCGACCGACGTTACCGTTAGCGCAAAATCTTCTTCCTCGCGATCAAGGTTGTGTTCAATTTTACGACTCATTTGAACAATATCATCTACCGTTACGCCTTTGTCTCCGTCAATGGTGACATTAATAATATTGTTTTCTGTAATTGAAAAATCAATCAAAAAAATATCGCTTCTCTCATCAAGCGCTTCATCAATCAGTTTTGTTACTTTTTGTCTAAAATTCATATTTTTGTATAAAAATAGGGGACATCAGTCCCCACACAATCCGCTTCATAAATTCTTGGCAAATATACAATTTTTTTTGAATAAAAAAATTATTGTTATATTACATTTTTTTGCCATAACTTTATGCTAACAACAAAAACAATCATAAAAACGACATTAGTACACATCAATTTTTCCGAAAGATAGAAAGACGCTTTACAAGTAGCGGCAAAGATAGCAAGAAAAACA
>CAZSBI010000220.1:0-8321 GCA_964604735.1 uncultured Flavobacteriaceae bacterium
AAAAACTTTTCTGTTTTTTAGCAATTGTGCTTCTTTGGCACCTTCAATTGTAGCAATTGTAATATCTTTTCTCTCAGGATGTCTGATAATACCATTGGGGTCATATAACAATAAGCCACCCGGTTTAACCATAGATTCAAATTTATCCATTGATTGTTGATTTAAGACGATTGCTACATCAAATTCGTGTAATATGGGCGAGCTGATACGTTCATCGCTTAAAATAACGGCAACATTGGCTGTACCGCCACGCATTTCGGGTCCGTAAGAAGGCATCCAACTTACTTCTTGATCTTGCATAATACCTGAGTATGCTAATATTTTACCCATTGATAATACGCCTTGTCCGCCAAAACCTGCAATAATTATTTCTTCGGTCATATTTGTATATATTTTGTTAATAACTTTTTATTTTTTGATATCTCCTAATGGGAAATATTCTAACATATTGGCATCTAACCATTTGTTTGCTTCAACCGGAGTCATTTTCCAGCCCGAATTACAGTTAGATACTATTTCAACAATAGATGTTCCTTTGCCGTCTCTTTGGTTTTCAAAGGCTTTTCTTAGTGCTTTTTTGGCACGTCTTACATATTTTACATCGTGTACCGCTTGTCTGGTAGCATAAGCTACGCCGGGTAACATAGCAACCATTTCGGTAATTTTTAAGGGATGTCCCATCGTTTCTGTCATACGACCGTATGGCGATGTTGACGATTTCATTCCTTGTAAAGTAGTGGGTGCCATTTGTCCGCCTGTCATACCATAAATACCGTTATTAATGAATACAATAACAATATTTTCGCCACGATTACAAGCGTGAATGGTTTCGGCTGTACCAATAGCGGCTAAATCGCCGTCTCCTTGGTAAGTAAATACATATTTTTCAGGAAAAACTCTTTTGATTCCGGTTGCAACGGCAGGTGCTCTACCGTGTGCTGCTTGTTGCATATCAATATTCATAAATTCGTAAGCCAAAACGGAACAACCAACCGGAGCTACTCCGATAGTGTCTTGGGCAATACCCATTTCTTCAACGACTTCCATAATCAATCGATGTGCTACACCGTGTCCGCAACCCGGGCAATAACTAAGCGGATTGTCGGTCATATATTTTGTTTTCTTAAAGACTATTTTCCCTTTTTTGATAATTTCTTCGGGGGTAATATTTATATCTGACATTTTCTTGATTATTTAATTAATTTTTGTTCTAAGGCATCTAATACTTCTGATGGAGAGGCAATCATTCCGCCCATACGTCCGTAGTGTTCTACGGGGGCTTTGCCGTTTGCTGCCAAACGTACATCTTCTACCATTTGTCCGGCATTCATTTCTACCGACAAGAAACCTTTTACTTGATCGGCATATTTAGCAATAGCTTCACTCGGATAAGGCCATAGTGTAATAGGTCTGATTAATCCGACTTTAATACCTTTTGCTCTTGCTAATTGTACGGTTTTCTGAGAAATACGTGCTGATGAGCCAAATGCTACAATAATATAATCGGCGTCTTCGCATTGAAACTCTTCGTGCATAGTTTCATTTTTCTCAATCAATTTGTATTTAGCTTGTAATTTAATATTATGTACTTCTTGTACTTCAGATTTTAGGTTTAGCGATGTAATAATATTTCGTTCTCTGCTATCAGGGCGTCCGGTTGTTGCCCAATCTCCGTAACGTTTGATAATTTCTTCGTTGCTTAAACGTTCTTTTTGTTCGGGTAGATAAACTTTTTCCATCATTTGTCCGATGGCTCCGTCTGATAAAATCATTACAGGATTGCGATATTTGAAAGCAATTTCAAAACCTTTGTCAACAAAATCAGCCATTTCTTGAACGGTTGACGGTGCTAAAACGATTAAACGATAATCGCCGTGTCCACCGCCTTTGGTTGCTTGAAAATAATCGGCTTGCGATGGTTGAATAGTTCCTAAACCGGGACCGCCACGCATCACATTTACGATTAAACAAGGTAATTCGGCTCCGGCAATATATGATACGCCTTCAAGTTTTAGACTAATACCGGGACTTGATGACGAAGTCATTACTTTTTTGCCACAAGCAGCTGCACCATAAACCATATTAATAGCGGCTACTTCACTTTCTGCTTGCAAAACCACCATTCCTGTACGATTTTCCGGTCTTTCGAGCATCAAATATTCGATTACCTCTGATTGAGGTGTAATTGGGTATCCAAAATAAGCATCGGCACCGGCTCTGATTGCGGCTTCGGCTAATGCTTCATTTCCCTTCATTAATTTTAATTCTTTCATCTTTTTTTTAATGTTTTTATTTGTTTCTGATGTAATTTGTATTTACATCACAATAAAATGATAATTATTTTTCCGGTTTATATTGATATACTGTTATACACATATCCGGACATACCAATGCACAAATTGTACAAGCTGTACAAGCATCGTGATTTGCAGGGTAGGCTGGATTATAGCCTTTTGCATTTACTTGTTCGTTGAGTTTTAACACATCGGTAGGGCAAGCCACCACGCAAAGATCGCAACCTTTACAACGTTCTGTGTCTATTACAACTGCACCTTTTATTTTTGCCATAAAATTAATTTTATTTTGTTATAAATCGTTTCTGATAAATTCTTGGCTAATTTACAATGAAAATAAAGATGTAAAAATGATTTTCATCATATAGATTGAGACTGTTTTAGGTTTGAATAAAATGAAAAAAAACCACTTGATTTTAGTAAAAAAAGCTATTCATTTCTTTGCAACCAAGTTGCATAAAGCAAGTCTTAGTTTTGCCTTATAAAAATTATTAATTTTATGGGACATCATCATCACCATCATCATCACGAAATTTCAGGCAAAAATATTGGTATTGCCATCATATTAAACATATTGATAACTATTGCCGAAATTATTGGGGGTATTATAACCGGCAGTGTTTCATTACTGACCGAAGCATTGCATAATTTTAGCGATGTGCTATCGCTTTTATTGAGTTTTTTTAGCAATAAAATGGCAAAAAAACAAGCCGATAGCAAGCATACGTTTGGTTATAAGCGCGCCGAAATAATTGCTACATTTATCAATTCGGCTACACTGATTGGTATTGCCTTGTATTTAATTGTCGAGGCGGTGCAACGCATATTTCATCCGGTGCCTTTGGCGTCAAATATGATTATTTGGTTTTCGGCAGGTAGTATTGTTGCCAATGTTTTAAGCGTTTTATTTTTGCAAAAAGATGCCAAACATAGTATGAATATGCGTTCGGCATACCTGCATTTGCTTACCGATGTAATGACTTCAACAGCTATATTAATCGGTGCTGTATTAATGAAATATTTTAGTGTATTTTGGCTCGATGGTGTTTTGTCTATTCTTATTGCCTGCTACTTAATCTACTCGGCTTATCATTTATTATCGGAGAGTGCAAAGATACTGATGGACTTTGTGCCGGAACATATAAATATTGAAGAAATTACCGAACAAATCAACCGGATTAATCAAATTAGAAATGTACATCATATACATTTGCGTCAACTTGCCGAAAATTCCGTTTTGTTTGAGGCACATATCGATGTAAACAATGATATTGTCATCACAGAGTTTGAAAATATTTTACTCGAAATTGAAAAAGTTTTAGAACAATATCATATTCATCATTTTACCATTCAGCCCGAATTTTTACGAAAAGATGATAAAAAATTGATTCATATTCATTAATAATATATATTTGCCTTGATGAAACTCTTCTTTTCCATATTACTCTCTTTTTCTGTGTTATTGCAAACAATGCATTTTCACAAAGAAGATATTTATGTAGTAATAGAGTTTTTTGCGCACGCTAAAATACATATAGAAAAGAATAACGACACATTTATAGGTTATATCCAAAAACATTTTGGTGAGGATTATGCTATATATGCGTATAAAATTCATCAAGAGGAAAAAGGGCACAAACATTTACCTACAAAACACGATTGTAAAATAAATATGCATCAAAATGTAGTTATAGATTTTCCTGATTTGTTACCCATTTCTATTAAAATATCGAATTACCAAACACATATTTTCTTCTATAAAGATTTGTTTTCGTCCTTTGAAAAACAAGTGCCGATACAACCCCCGAGAGTTTAGTATTTATTTGAATTATACATCAAGAATTGATTGTTAAATATCTGACAATCAGCAAGTAACTAATATTGATATTTGTACTCTTGAATATATTAACGATATAAAACTAAACAAAAATGTTATCAAAAATTATTAAATATAGCATTCAACATAAATTTGTAGTATTACTTTTTGTGTTGAGTATAATTATTTCGGGTTTGTATTCCCTTTCAAAAATACCTATTGGCGCTGTGCCTGATATCACCAATAACCAGATTCAGGTGATTACCACAACCAATAACTTAGGTGCGCAAGATGTTGAGCAATTTATTACCTATCCTGTTGAGTTAGAGATGGGAAATTTGCCCGGTGTTAAAGAAATACGTTCTACATCAAAATTTGGATTATCAGTAGTAACTATTGTTTTTGACGAAAGTATGGGCACATACTTACCACGTCAACTAATTGCCGAAAAATTGTCTTCGGTTGCTGAAAAGATTCCGGAAGGAATGGGAAAACCCGAAATGGGACCAATAACTACCGGTTTAGGCGAAATTTACAAATATACAATTGCTGTTAAGCCGGAATTTAAAGATAAATATTCGTTGATGGATTTGCGTACCATTCAAGATTGGATTGTTAAACGAAACTTGACCGGAATACCTAATGTGGTCGAAATAAATACTTGGGGAGGTAAACTAAAACAGTTTGAAGTTGCTCTTGACCCAAACAGATTACGCGCGATGAATATTGGTGTGCTCGAAGTGTATGAAGCACTTAAAAATAACAATAGTATTGCAGGAGGTGGTTATATAGAAAAGAATAGCAAAACTTATTTTATTCGCAGTGACGGTTTGGTTCGTACCGTTGCTGACATCAACCAAATTGTTGTAAAAACAGTAGGAGGGACGCCAATTCTTATCAAAGATGTAGCAAAAGTAAAATATGGTTACGCTTCGCGTTTTGGTGCGGTTACCGGAAACGGAACCGGCGAAAAAGTGATGGGGCAGGTTATGATGATTAAAGGCGCAAATACAAGCGAAGTAATTAGCGATGTGAAAAAACGAATGCAAAAAATTCAAAAATCTTTGCCCGAAGGTGTTTATATCAATACATTTTTAGAGCGTACGGAACTGCTAAATAAAACGACATTTACTATTGCCGAAAATCTTATTTTAGGTAGTTTAATTGTAGTATTTGTTGTTTTGTTATTGCTGGGTAATTGGCGTTCAGCATTGATTATTTCATCTGTTATTCCGCTATCCTTACTTTTTGCTCTTAGTTTAATGTATTGGTTTGGTATAGATGCTAATTTGATGAGTTTAGGCGCGATTGATTTCGGAATAATTATTGACGGAGCCGTTATTATTGTCGAATTTATTGCTTTTAAAGTTGCTTATGAAAGTCAACGATTATGGCAATCCGGCACCGGTAATTTACAAGCAAATTTAGATGATATTACGCATAAAGCTGCTTCAAAAATGATGCGCTCTGCCATATTTGGGCAACTGATTATTATTATTGTATTTTTTCCGATTTTAGCCTTAACAGGTATCGAAGGAAAAATGTTTAGACCTATGGCAATGGTATTTATATTTGCCTTGATTGGCGTTATGATTTTAGGACTGACTTCTATACCTGTAATTTCATCGCTACTACTGAAACCAAAGAAAAGTACTGCAAATAATTACGCTGATAAATTGATGCGTTTGTTAAACAGAATTTACGAACCAATCATTATAAAAGCTTTACAATTTAAAGCAATGGTATTATCGGTTGCTGTGGTATTATTGTTTGTTTCTGCTTATATTTTCAGTACAATGGGCGGCGAATTTATTCCAACTTTAGATGAAGGAGATTTTATTATCCAACCGGTTTTAAAAACGGGTACTTCTCTTGAAAAAGTGAAAGAAACAACTACTAAAATTGAAAAAATATTGATGGATTTTCCCGAAGTTTCACAAGTCATCAGTTTAATTGGTGCCGCCGAGATTCCAACTGACCCAATGTCGATAGAAGATGCTGATATTATTGTCAAATTAAAACCAAAAAAAGAGTGGCAAAACACCAAATCAAAAGACGAATTAGCAGAAAAGTTTAAAAAAGCACTTTCTATATTGCCGGGGATTGAATACGAGTTTTCACAGCCTATCGAAATGCGTTTTAATGAGTTAATTTCAGGTTCTCGTTCAGATTTGGCTATCAAAATATTTGGCGACAATTTAGAATTACTACACAAAACGGCATTGCAAATAAAATCGAAAATTGCCAAAGTTGAGGGCGCAGCAGATATTACAGTCGAAAAGACTGCCGGCTTACCACAAATGAGTATCAAGATTAATAGAGCCAAATTGGCAAAATACGGATTGAGCGTATCTCAAGTCAATAATTTAATTGATATTTCTTTGGCAGGCTTGCCCGCAGGTGAAGTTTTTGAGGGTGAAAAACGTTTCGATTTAGTTACGCGTTTTGACACTCAATTTCGTTCGAGTCTAAATGATATTTCGCAAATTCCTATTATTTTAGCTACGGGAGCGCAAATTCCCTTAGCCGAATTGGCTGATATTAAAATCAGTAAAGGGCCTGCAAAAATATCGCGTCAGTCAACACAAAGGCGTATTAGCGTAGGCGTAAATGTGCGTGGACGAGATTTGCAATCGGTGGTGAACGAAGTAAAAAAAGTTATAGATAATGAGGTTAAATTACCCGACGGATATTTGGTAAATTACGGTGGTCAGTTCAAGAACTTACAATCAGCCAAAAACCGATTAATGATTGTAGTGCCTTTTGCTTTATTGCTGATTTTCATATTATTATACTTTGCTTTTCATTCAGCCAAAATTTCAGCAATGATTTATACAGCCATTCCTTTGGCAAGTATAGGAGGCGTATTGGCATTGTATTTTAGAGGAATGCCGTTTAGCATATCGGCAGGTATTGGATTTATAGCTTTGTTTGGTATTGCCGTCTTGAACGGTATTGTACTGATTGAGCATTTTGTAGCTTTAAAAAAGGAAGGTTATAAAAGTATCAACGCATTAGTTATTCAAGGCACAAAAGACCGTTTACGCCCTGTATTATTGACTGCCTTAGCCGCTATGATGGGCTTTTTGCCAATGGCTATTTCGCAATCTGCGGGTGCCGAAGTACAACGTCCTTTGGCAACAGTTGTTATTGGCGGATTGCTTAGTTCAACGCTGTTAACACTGTTGGTTTTGCCGGTTTTATACGCATATTTTGAAAAGAAAAAATTAAAGATTAAAGAAGATGAATAGATATATAATAGTCATAATAATATTTTTATCCGCTACTGTAAATACACAAGCACAAGATAAATTATCACTGTCCGGATTAATTGATTTGGCAATGCAAAATAACAGAAGTATACAAATTGCCGATAATGAAATGCAGTCGTCAAAAATAATGCTTAAAACAGCTTATGATTTTGACAAAACGCAATTTACTTACGAGTATGACCCTGTTAATATTGATGAAAATAATTTGACACCCTATAAAATGTTTTCGGTAAGTCAAGATTTTAAATTTCCGTCGTTTTATGGCGCTCGAAAAAAAGTATTAGAAACGGAATATGCAAAGCAAATTTATTTAAAGCAATTAAAACAGACTGAAATTGAGAAAGAATTGCATAAATTGTATCAAAATTTGTTGTTTTTGACAAAAAAAGAGCAAAATTTACATTATTTGGACAGTTTATATCAAAAATTTGCCAATAATGCCCAACGAAAATTTGATTTAGGTGAAAGTAATGCGCTCGAAAAATTAACAGCGCAGGCTAAATTTAGAAAGAATAAGTTGCTATTATCTCAAATTACCGCTCAAAAAGAACAGGTTATACGAGATATTCGGCAAGTTGTACAAGCTAAGAATAATTTTGGTATTTTAATTGATGAACAATTATTTAAAAGATTGAATATCAAACAAATAAATCTGTCTGAAAATATATATTTATCATTATTAAATGAAAATAAATTACATCAACAAGCAATTATTAAGCAGCAAAAACGAGAAATGTTACCTGATTTTAGTGTTGGATATACTTATGGAAACAATTTTATGCCGAACGGAAAACCTTATAGTGCTTATCAATTCGGAATTAGTATTCCTATATTTTTTAGTAGCGGAAAGTCAAAAGTAAAAGCAGCTTCGATGGCTTTGAAACAGCAAGAATTACGATTTGAAAATGAAAAATTATTATTGCAAAACAAATATGAAAA
>CAZSBI010000221.1:0-7180 GCA_964604735.1 uncultured Flavobacteriaceae bacterium
AGGGTGGCTATTGCGTCGGGGATCACCTCTTCCCATACCGAACAGAGAAGTTAAGCCCGATTGCGCAGATGATACTAGCATTAGCTGGAAAAGTATGTCGCCGCCCATCTTATATAAAACCGTAACATTTATTTTGTTGCGGTTTTTTTTTGTAAAAATGTGTGTCTAATTAAAAAAATATCATTAACTTTGAACAAATACAAATAAAATGCTATGCTTTCTATTAGAATAAAAACGCTGTTTTTTATTACGTTTTTTTTGAGCATTTCTATTTCAGTAAATGCACAAAAAGAGAGACTTAATATAGATAGTCTATACAATGCAATACAAGTATTACCGAATACAGAAAAAAAAGTTGATGATTTATTAGATCTTCATCTTAAAACCAAATACTTCACAAGACCTGATATATTAGAGAAAGCTTTGGATATTGCAAAAGAGATTTATTATATCGATGGTATTGCTATTGCTTATGATAGAAAAGGTTATATCGAACGAAAAAAAAATAATTTTATAAAATCTATCGAATTTCACAAAAGAGCACTTGGCTTTTTTGAAAAATCAAAAGACACTCTGGCTAAGATGAAATGTCTTAACAATATTGCCGTTTCTTTTAGAAAAATTAATTCGGAGCAAGAGGCATATAAATATTATGCACGCGCACTTGATTTAGCCAAGAAAACAAAAAATGAAGAACAAATTGCACGAATTTTTAATGGAATTGGAAATGTATTTGTAAATACAGAAGAATATGATAAGGCTTTATTTTATTTTAAAAAATCGCTTTCTATTGAAAAAAAATATAAAAAACTAAAAGGACAAGAGTATGATTTAGCCAATATTGGTGAAGTTTTTATTTATAAAAAACAATATGATTCTGCACAGGTATATTTGAATAAAGCATTAGATATTGCTAAAAATATTTATAAAAAAGACAAACTTGGCGTTGAATATAATTTATTAGGATTGCTGTATCTAAACAAAGGTGATTATCAAAAAGCAATTGAGAATTACAATATTGCTTTACCGATGTTGACAAAGTATAATATTATGAGATACACCGCTAATACTTATATCAATTTAGGATTAAGCGAGTTACATTTAGGAAAAAAAACGAAAGCTTTTCAACATATTAGGGAAGGGCTTGATATTGCCAAGAAAATTAATTCCAAAGAAAATATTTCACTTGGCTATGATGCCTTAGTCACCTATTATGAAACTTTGGGAGATTATAAAGATGCACTTTCTGCCCATATTTTATCTACAAAATATCATGACAGCATAGTAAATGTAACATCTAAAAATAGTATTATTACGGCACAAATTATATATGAAACAAGGGAGAAAGATGAGCAAATCAAAAAATTAGCATTTGAAAAAGAACAAGAGCAGAAGAATTCAAGAACAAACTTATTAATTTTAATCGGAACAATTATTGTCAGCACCTTGATTATGGTCTTTTTGTATATGTTTTTTAGTTTGAAACGTAAGAATTCGGATTTGGAAATAGCACAAAAGAATTCTGAAATCCAGAATTATATTATGAGGATTAAGGAGCTGAAAGAGTTAAAAACAAAAGAAGACGATAAAGCCCGTAAAGATATCAGTAAAAAACTCGAAAATTTAGATTTAACAAAACGCGAACAAAAAGTTTTAGAATTAATTGCCGATGGATATAGCAACGAGCAAATTGCAGAGTTAATGTATATTTCTAAAAACACTGTTAAGAGTCATATTAAAAATATATATTTAAAACTTGATGTAAAAAACAGGATTCAAGTTATCCAAAAAATAAGAAATGCCTAATTATATTTTATTGTTTTTTAAAAATCGTTTTATAACAGCAGGCATCTCTTCTTTATTCTCTACATAAGTCATATGTCCCTCGCCTAATTCGATATAATCAGTATCCTTACAATCTATGGCTAATTGTCTGATTTTATCTAATTCAATTAATGGGTCTTTTTTGCCGATAATCCATAATTTTGGGTAGGCTTGTCTGCCACAAAATATTTCAGTATGATCTTTACGACGTTTCATTCCTTTTAATGCAGCCGTAATATTATTAGGTTTCATTTCGAGAGCTTGCTCAATAAGTTTATCTATTTCTTTTTTGTATTTTTCTCTATTATCAGGTGCAAAGAAACTAGGAATTGCAGCCTTTACATAAGCAATATGATTTTGCTTAACAGTTCTTACAGCGCGGTCTCGTGCATCTTGTTTTTCTTCATTGTCTGAGAAAGGATGCGAATTAAGTAAACCTAAACCGGATAATTTTTCGGGAAAAAGTGCTGCAAAAGCCAAACTGACATAACCGCCCATACTATGACCAATAATAGTAGCCTTAAATATTTTTTCGGTATTCATAAAATCATTGACAACTCTTGCTTGCTGTTCCATAGTATGAATATCACAAAGTCCGTCACTTTGCCCGTGTCCAAGTAAATCAAGTGTGTAAACCGTGTGTGTGTCTTTAAGAACATCAACAACAACATCCCACATTTTTTGATTTTCTAAAAAACCGTGAATCAGTACAACATTTGAACCTTCACCTCTTTTTTTATAGTTGATTTCAACTTTTTTATAATTGTATTTCATAAATAAACTGTTTAGATATATCGAGTATCTTCATAGAGGCAGACAAGATACTATGATTTGTAGAATTATTCTATGAATTTTGACAGAAATTAATTAATTTTTTCCTCATCTTTGTTGAAAATAGGTAACCCGATCATACAAATCAGTCCGAAAATTATTACTAAAAGTGTTTGTGTTGACCACATTAACAGTCCAAAAGCCATTCCGATTTCCTCAGAAATACCATAAATTAATAAAGCTTGAGTTACAAAAACAGGATAAACCCCAAAGCCACCGTTCGAGATGACCATTGCAATACTTCCGGCAATAAATGCTACTAATACCGCATCAATACCTAAATTTTCGGTTTCAGGAAATGCAAATAATACAACCCAAAACATAGCAACATAAAGTAGCCATATAAGAGTAGTTTGTAGGATAAACCACCATTTGTGCGGCATTTTTAAAATACTTGTCATTCCTTCGATTAATCCGGTAATAAATTTGCGAATCTTGATAATAAATGAATTGTCAGATTTTTTTAACCATTGCAAAAAGAAATAAAATACAACTATTAGCCCAACGATTTCGACACTTAATAGAATAGGGTTTTTGGGTATTTTTTCTGAAATCATTTCGTAAATTAAATCAAATTGAAAAAAGAATGCTAATGCAATAAATAACAATAGGAAGAAAATATCAGCCATACGTTCGGCTACAATAGTACCAAAAGCTTTGTCAAAATCGATGTCTTTTTCATATTTTGCCAAGCTGGCAGCACGTCCTATTTCGCCGGCTCTGGGCACAGCTAAATTGAGCAAATATGATAGTCCAACAGTAAGTACCAAGTTTGTTTTTTTAGGATGATATCCTAGTGTGTCAAGTAAATAATCCCAACGATAAGCGCGAATAATATGACTTAGCAGTCCGAAAATTAGAGAAACAACAAGCCATTTAAAATCGGCATTTTTAATACTGACAATTATTTCTTCGAGTTGTTCATCAGTAAATTTTGAGAGATAATAATATAAAATTCCTGCGCCAATAAGCAGGGGTAGGATAATTTTAAGTGTTTTTTTCAAAATCTGTTTATTTTTGGGCAAAGATAATAATATTCGGCAAACAGATTTAGAAGTTGATTATTTTAACAAATTGGTTTCAGGGTCAGGAAAAACAATGGCGGGTTTGTATTGTTTTGCTTCCTCCATTTCCATCCAAGTATAAGTCATTATAATAATAACATCGCCCTTTTGTACGCGTCGAGCCGCAGGACCGTTAAGAGTGATTTCGCCACTGCCTCGTTTGCCTTTAATAATGTATGTTTCAATGCGTTCGCCATTGTTTACATTAACAATTTGAACTTTTTCGCCTTCAATCATATTGGCGGCTTCGACTAAATCGGCATCAATAGTAATACTGCCAATGTAGTCAAGTTCGGCGCCGGTTACTTTTACTCTGTGTATTTTCGATTTAAAAATTTCTACTAACATAATAATGCAAAGGTATTGGTTTGTATTGAATATATGTCAATAAATGTGCCAAAAATTATTCCGAATTAAAATTTAATCGATTTTTGAGCATACCGTATTAATCACATTTTCAACCGAAATTGTTTTCCAAACATCATTGAAACCCTCAAAAGTTTTGTTGCCATAAACCGAAGTGGGCAATTGCGGATATTGTTTCAAGTCCGGAATGATTTGTTGTTGCTCGGGTTGTCCCAAAGGCGCAAATCCTGCAAACGGATGTGTAGCACCCCAAATTGTAATTACGGGTACATTAAACAAAGCTGCCAAATGTCCGTTGCCCGAATCCATACTGAGCATTAATTGCAAACGGCTGATGAGTTGTAATTCTTCGTCAAAACGAAACATACCGGCTAGATTTACTACACGATTGCGATTTATTTTTTCTAGTTCGTCTAAGCGTTGTTTTTCCTCTTTGCCACCGCCAAACAATAAGATACTTATTTGCGAGTCTTTGTCTAGTAGTTGTTTTATGACTTCTTCAATTTTTTCAAGTGGATATTGTTTGCCTTCGTGAGCAGCAAAAGGCGCAATACCTATTAATTTTTGTTCCTCAAAAGTATCTAAAAATAATTTTGTTTGGCTAGAAAGTGATGGTTTTTGTCCGGTTTTTAATTGGTTTAAATCAATAGAATATCCTAATTTTCTAAACACATCGGCGTAGCGTTCGTGAGTTGAGCGTAACGGTTTTAGCAATTTATTTTGTGTGCGTGTTAGTGCTTTTTTTGCTTTGCGTCCCTTATCAATACTTTTGACTTGATATCCGGCGGTTTTAAAAAGAGAACGCAATACTTTGCTACGCAACACATCGTGTAAATCGGCAATGGTAGTAGGTTTTAGTTTCCGGAGTTCTCTAAACAACTTGAATAAGCCAAAAAAGCCTTTGTAGTTTTTTAAATCAACGGCAATAAATTGTAAATTGGGAATATCCTTAAAAATAGGTGCAAAAAACGGGCGAGAAACCATTACGATTTCGATGTTCGGATTTTGTTGTACCAGTGCGCGCAATACAGGAGCAGTCATAGCGACGTCGCCCATTGCTGAAAATCGAAAAACTAATATTTTTTGGTTTTTTGTCATAAGTATATTTCGGCGGCGCAACTGCAAGTTGCGCCGCCGAAATAAAATGTAATTGGTTATTTTTTGCCGTACAATACCGGATTTAGCTCAGGGTCGTTGTACATTTTCATTTGTTTATAAACTTTCATATACTTTTTACCTTCGGCAATTTCTTCCATTAGTTCGTCAATGGCAGTAGATAAATCTACTTGTTGTTCAAGTAAAATATTATATTTTTCGTTTACTTCTTTTTTCTTTTCATCGCTGATATCATCTCGAAGGGTTTCTTCTTTCATATGATATATTTTCAAGGCTAAAATACTAAGGCGGTCTAATGCCCACGCCGGACTTTCGGTATTGATTTTGGCATCATCGGCAATTTTTACATCTTTGTATTTATCTAAAAAATAACTATCAAGATACTCGACCATATCGGTACGCTCTTGGTTCGACTTGTCTATCCAACGTTTCAGTTTTAAAGCATCATCGGGGTTGATATTTGGGTCACGAATAATATCTTCTAAGTGCCACTGTACTGTATCAATCCAGTTTTTGGCATACAACAAATGCTCAAATGAAGGCGCTTTGTACGGGTTTTCGACTTTTTTGTTTACATCGTCAGTCAAATGATACTTGTCGATGCTTTCGTTAAATATTTTATTGGCTAATTTGCTAATCATTATATAATGGATTTTAATTTATTAAATTTTTATTTTACAGGCGGTGTAAAAGTGCGCTGTCCCGCTTCACGATCGAGCATAAACAGACCACTTCCTTTACCTTCGACTAACTCGAGTTGCGCCAAAAGTTCAGACACCGAAGCTTCTTCTTCCACTTGTTCATCAACAAACCATTGCAAGAAATTGACTGTTGCGTGATCACGTTCGTCTATTGCCAATGAGGTTAAATTGTTTATGAGTTCGGTAACACCTTCTTCGTGTTTTAGCGTATCTTTAAACACATCAATAATGCCCTTCCATTTGTGTTTGGGTTTGTCAATTGCATCTAGCGCAACTGTGCCGCCACGTTCTAAAACATAGTCGTACATTTTCATGGCATGAAATTTTTCTTCTTCGTATTGAGCTTTCATCCAATTGCTAAAACCGGTTAAATTTTGGTCGTTTAAGTAAGTTGCCATTGACAAATATAAGTATGCCGATGCAAATTCGGCATTGATTTGTTTGTTAATCGCTTTTTCTATTTTTTTATTAAGCATATTTATGTAATTAAGGTTGACAAATATACATTATTTTATTCACTATTGAAATGGCTTATGCTTCGTTTTGATGCAAGTAATTATATATAATGTATGCTCTATTCTTACCTGCAATTTTGATAAGTTGTTCTAATGATGCCTCTTTTACTTTTTTGACCGAACGAAAATGTTGTAATAAATGTAGTGCTGTTTGTTGTCCGATGCCGGGTATCTCGGTTAGTTCGGTTTGCAGGGTGCTGTTCATTCTTTTTTTTCGATGAAATGTAATACCAAAACGATGTGCTTCGTCTCGTGCTTTTTGGATAACGCGTAGCGTTTCAGATTTTTTATCTAAATATAACGGGACGGAATCATTGGGGTAATAAATTTCTTCTAAGCGTTTAGCAATGCCGATGATGGCTATTTTTCCGTACAAATTGAGTTTTTTCAGGCTTTTTACGGCAGAGGATAATTGTCCTTTGCCACCATCGACAATAATGAGTTGGGGCAGGGGCTTTTTTTCGTCTAACAAACGTTTGTAACGACGTTCAATTATTTCTTCCATCGAAGCAAAATCATTAGGACCTTCGACGGTTTTGATATTAAAATGCCTATATTCTTTTTTGGCGGGTTTGCCATTTTTAAATACAACACAAGCGGCAACGGGATTGGCACCTTGTATATTTGAGTTGTCAAAACATTCGATATGACGTGGCTCCTCACTTAGATGCAAATCTTCTTTCATTTGTTTCATCAAACGATTAACATGTTTGTCGGGGTCGGTGAGTTGTAGTTGTTTAATTTTTTCGAGTCTGAAATAAAC
>CAZSBI010000222.1:0-8464 GCA_964604735.1 uncultured Flavobacteriaceae bacterium
ACATCATTGTGTTGAAAAGTAAAACGTTTTCCTTGATGTAAACGACAACCGTCAATAATACTGGCATGCGAATCACTATCATAAACTATTACGTCATATTTATTGACTAAACTGTCAATAATTGAAACGTTTCCTTGATAACCGAAATTTAATAAATAAGCGGTTTCTTTTTGTACAAAAGCCGCCAGTTCTCTTTCGAGTTGCGCATGCTTTTCGGTTTGTCCTGACATGGCTCTTGCCCCCATTGGGTATGCCATACCCCATTTGGCTGCCGATTCGGCATCAACCTTTTTTACTTCTGGGTGATTGGCTAAACCTAAATAATTATTGATACTCCAAGTAACCATTTCTTGACCTTTGAATTTCATTCGGTTAGAAATTTGTCCTTCGAATACCGGAAAAACAAAATATCCTTCTGCCACATCGGCGTAATTACCTAATGGACCTTTGTCGTTTCTAAATTTTTCAAATAAATCTTTCATTTCTTTGCTATAAATAGACCAAGATACTAAGGTGGTCTAAAATCGACTGCAAAGGTATGAAAAATAAGTTAATGTTTACTATGCTTGCATAATAAAAATGACAAAACTTGTTTTTTTTCAATAAAGACAAAAAATTCTGATTTAATTACGATAAAAATAATAATAAAACTGTATTTTTGAAAATTAATCAAACTTTCATCATATAATATGTATAAATTCTCTTTTCTATTTTTGGCAATACTACTGATTTATTCTTGTCAAGATGATAAAAAACCGGCTAATAACGCAATAAACAATTCAAAAATGACACAAAACAACAATCCTTTGCTTCAAGATTGGCAAACACCTTTTGGCACAGCACCTCTTGATCAAATCAAAAGTGAAGATTATCTGCCCGCTTTTAAATTTGCTTTGCAACAACATAATACTGAAATTGAAAAAATTGTAGCAAACAAAGATAAGCCTACCTTCGATAATACCATTGTAGCACTTGAACAAAGCGGAAAATTACTCAAAAGAATTATGCACTTGTTTGACGCTGTCGAAAGTGCCAACACCGATGATGTGCTCAAAGAAACTTCTAAACAGATTAAACCTTTATTGGCTGCACATTTCGACCAAATTACCATGAACAAAGCCTTGTTTAAACGCGTTGCAACTGTTTATAAATCAACTGATTTGACTGATATACAAGATAAAAAATTGCTTGACAAAACCTATAAAAATTTTGTGCGTTCTGGTGTCAATCTTCCCGAAGAAAAACAAGAGCGGTTAAAAGCCATCAACAAAGAATTAGCTTCGTTATCGCAGCAATTTAATGACAATTTGCTTAGCGAAACCAACGATTATGAATTGTATGTAACAAACAAAAAAGATTTAGGCAATATGCCCAAAGCCGTTTTAGATGCGGCTGTCGAAGAAGCGCAAAAAAGAGGTCACAAATCAGGTTGGTCTTTTACTTTGCAACGCCCAAGTATTTACCCGTTTTTAGACTATGCCACCAACCGAAAATTGCGCAAACAAATATTTGATGCTTATGCGCATCGCGGCAATAACAACAATGCACATGACAATAAAAAAGTAGTTGAGAAAATGATTCAATTACGAGCTGCCAAAGCGCATTTATTGGGTTTTGATAATTATGCCGACTACGTTTTAGATGAACAGATGGCAAAGAATGCTGAAAATGTATTCAAATTACTCGACCAAATATGGCAACCTGCCCTTGCCACAGCAAAAAAAGACCGCGATATGATGGCTAAAATGATGCAGTCAGAAGGTATCAAAGATAAATTTATGGCAAGTGATTGGCGTTACTATGTCCGAAAAATTAGAAGTCAAAACTACAATTTTGACGAAAACGAAACCCGTCCGTATTTTGAAGTAAATGCCGTACGCGACGGCGCATTTTTGCTGGCTAACAAACTCTTCGGTTTGCATTTTAAAGAAAATAAAAACATTGCGACTTGGCACAAAGACCAACAGGCTTTTGAAGTAACCGATAACGAAGGAAAACACATCGGTATAATATATATGGACTTTTTTACCCGCCCCGGCAAACGCGGTGGCGCTTGGATGAATGAATTGCGCATGCAAAGCAATGTAAACGGCAATTTTGTAACACCAATTGTAAGCAATAATTTTAATTTTCCGCCGCCTACCAAAGACACGCCTTCTTTGCTAAATTTTGACCAAGCTCAGACGGTTTTTCATGAGTTCGGACACGGTTTACACGGGCTTTTATCCAAGGTAAAATACGCTTCGTTATCGGGCACAAATGTACCCCGCGATTTTGTCGAGTTTCCTTCGCAAGTCATGGAAAACTGGATGAGTGACCCCGAAATGCTTAAACTTTATGCCAAACATTACAAAACAGGCGAAGTTATTCCTGCCGAATTGGTTGCCAAAATGAACAATGCCAACAATTTTGATGTCGGATTTAGAACCGTAGAGTATATGGCTGCCGCTTATTTGGATATGTATTGGCATACGCTTTCAAAAAACACCGATCAAGAGACAGTAAAATTTGAAAATATTGCGATGCAAAAAATCGGATTGATTGACGAAATTATTCCCCGATACCGAAGCACTTACTACGCCCATATTTTTGGTGGTGGCTACGCTGCCGGATACTATAGTTATTTATGGTCAGAAGTATTAGATGCCGATGCCTTTGCCGCATTTAAGGAAACCGGAGACGTATTTAATCAGGAATTGGCAAAAAAATACAAGAAAATGATTAGTAGCGGCGGTACTGTTGACGGTATGAAACTATACAAAGCTTTTAGAGGCAGCGCTCCTAAGATTGATGCGCTGTTGGCTCGAAAAAATTTTCAATATTAACAAGCATTTATTATGAAACAGACATTTGATAAAATAGTTAACAAGAGAAGAGCTTATCGCGAATTTGACACCAATGTGGTTTTACCCGAAACCGTTGTCAGAAACAGCTTGCAAAATGCCATTCTATCGCCCAGCAGCAGCAATATGCAGTTATGGGAATTTTATCGTATTCGTTCAAAAAAAGCCTTGAAAGAAGTTGCCGAAATATGTCTAAATCAGCCCGGTGCTAAAACGGCGTCGGAGATTGTGGTTTTTGTTTCGCGCCCTGATTTGTGGCAAAAACGACAAGCGGCACATCTCAAACGTCTTGAAAATGTTGAAAATGCCAATGTTAAGAATAAACTATTCGGCAATAGCGAATATTCGTATTTTAAAGAAGTAATGCCTATGTTTTACAATCGCTCGTTTGCATTTTTCAGAGATTTGTACAAGCGAGTATATATTTGGAACAAACGCCGAAAGGCAGCATTTATGACCGATATTTTTGATAAACACATTCCGATAGTTGCCCATAAAAGCGTAGCGCTTGCCGCACAAACATTTATGCTCAGCATTGTGTCCGAAGGCTATGACAGTTTGCCTATGGAAGGTTTAGACGCCATTAGAATGAAAAAATATTTGGGTTTGCCCAAAACAGCCGATATCAATATGGCTATTGCCGTTGGTAAAGGAACAACAGCCGGATTGCGCGGCGAAAGGTTTAGATTGGCTTATGATGAGGTGGTTTTTGAGTTGTGATCTTAAACTTCCATAATTCATTGCAAGAATATAGCCTCGGTGCTAAAAAAATTATTTATAATCGGTCTTTAAAACATCTATAAACAATTCTTTAATTTCGGACAAAATCATAGCTGTGGCGCCCCAAATCAAATATTCATTTATTTTAAAGGCGTGTAATTGATAAGTTTTGCCAAAATATTCTTTTTGAATAGGTTGCAAGGGATTATTGAGTATTTTATTTAATGAAAAATGTAAAATGCCGGCTACTTCGGAAGGGTCTTTTATAAAATTGGGTATTTGTGTCGAATAAGCTAAAAATGCTTGTACCATATAATTGCTAACCGGAATAAATACTTTTGTCAATTCTTTTATCAATTGCACTTGTTGCGGATTAATATTAACTTCTTCATTCGCTTCGCGTAAGGCAGTGTCATACAACGATTTATCTTCCTTTTCAAGTTTACCTCCCGGAAAAGCTATCTGCCCTGAATGATGTCCGTTATAAGATTTGCGCAGTATGAAAACCATTTTTGCTTCGCCTTGTTCATCGGGATATACAAGTGCCAATACTGCTGATTTTCTTGGCGGTTCTGCATATTTTGCATCTTTAAAAATATAATCTCTTACTTTGGTATCCAAGACCTTATCATGCGCCAAGACACCGGGTAATGAGGTTTTTTGCAACTGATTAAAAAGAGTAAATATTTCTTTGAAAAACATTATAGATTGGCGTAATAATTAAAATCTTTTAAGACCGTACTGATAAACTTAATATCGCTCATATTTGCAGGACGTTCTATATCTAGCAAACTGATAATTTTTGCCGACAACTCACTCAAAACCTGCTTATTTCTTCTTTGTTTCGCTTCTCTAAAAACAGTCTTAATCAGCTGAGCATCTGCATCTTGCAAGCTTTGAACACTCGGAAAAGTCGGTGTGTAATCGGTGTCAATTTCTTCAAAAACAGAATGTGTTAATCTCACTTTTTGTTTTTCAGCCACCACCGTTGTACCGGCAGCCATATCGCCTAATCGTTGTTTGCGTTCGTTTATCAATACAAAAATTGGTGCAATTGGAATGATATTTATTTCAAACAATCTAATTATCCATCTAATCAGGAAATCGCCGATGCTTGGGTGACTGTTGTCAATTTTAACCACACGTATTTTGACAATCATTTTGCCAAAAGTCTGTCCATTGTTCCAATATTGCAAGAGGGGATAATATAAAAAATAAGGCAGCATGAGTACAGATGCAAATGCCCAGCCGGCAAACATATCGATTATGCCGGATTTGCCAAGCAACCAGATTAGTAATAAATAGAATGCAATTAACAAAATAATATCTAAAAAGTGTGCTAATATTCGCTGTCCTATTCCTGCTAAATTTTGCTCTAAAGTTACGTTTTGCGCCGTTTGTATTTTAAATTCGCTCATAATATATTAATGTGTGAACAAAAGTAATAAATTCCTTACATTTGTAACCAATTTAAAATAATATTTCTCATTTATGAAGAAACATATTCCGAACATCATCACGTTATTTAATTTAATGTCAGGACTTATCGCTTTATTTTATGTCTTTCAAAAACAATGGTTATTGGCATTTACATTTGTATTACTCGGCATTTTATTCGATTTTTTTGATGGTCTTGCCGCCAGAACATTAAATGTATCCAGCGCTGTCGGCTTGCAGTTAGACTCGTTGGCAGATATGGTTACCAGCGGCGTTGTGCCTGCATTTGCTATGTTTTTTTTACTTCAAAACACTTTGCAAGTAGATTTAACACAAGGCATTAGCTTCGATTTTAAACATTTAGCGCCATTTATCGGACTGTTTATTTCGCTAGGTTCCGCTTACAGATTAGCCAAGTTTAATGTTGACGAAAGGCAAAGCACTTCGTTTATCGGGTTGCCTACACCGGCTAATACATTATTTATTATGTCGTTGCCATTGATTGCTTATCAGCAAGATATTATTGATTTGAATAGTTTTTTGTTAAATCCTTATACATTGATAGCAATTTCTTTGTTGTCTGCCTATATGCTTAATGCCGAATTGCCATTATTTAGTTTAAAATTTAAAGATTTTTCTTGGCAAAACAATAAAGAGAAATTTATTTTAGTAGGTTTATCATTAGTATTAATTCCTACATTACAATTTATCAGCATTCCGCTTATTATTATCATTTACATCTTACTATCACTTATTTTTAAAACTGAAAAGGCTTGAAATCTTTAATAAAACTATACCTTATCATTATTGGTGTATTTGCGCTGATTTTTGCATTTGTCAATTTGACCGGCATTTTATCCGTCGAAGACATTAAGAACTATTTAAGCGAAATACAACATGCTGACAAAACAAAAGTTTTTATCATTGTATTTGTCTTGCTTTCCTCTGATGTATTTTTATCGGTTCCTACTATATTTATTGTTGCTTATGCCGGCAATGTTTTAGGATTTGGCACAGGACTTTTGGCTACTACTTCGGGAATGTTAATGTCCGGGACTATCGCGTATTTACTCTGTCGATTTTCCGGAAACAAAATGTTAAGATTTTTGATCAAAGACGAAAAACAGATTGAGGAAGTACACGGTTTGTTTCATAAAATGGGATTTGGCATGCTGATTATTGCTCGCGCTTTGCCTATGTTACCCGAAGCGACTTGTTGCTTATCGGGTGTTATGAAATTTAATTTCACAAAATTTATCGCTTACTATCTTTTAGGGACTGTCCCCTACGCTATTGTTTTAACTTATTTGGGTTCTATTAGCGATATTGACAATCCGTATCCGGCATTAATTGGCATTGGCGGGGTATATATCGTGTTATATATTCTTTGGTTTTTCAAATTACGAAAATAATTGGTTGTTATAACCAAAAAGCCGCCCGGGAGGGCGACTTTTTATCGTTGTTAACCTAAAATATAATTATGAAAAACTAACTATACTTTCTCGTTTACTGTAGAGCCGTCAACCAAACGGAATCCTGCACCGTGAATGTTGATAATCTTCACGTTTTCGTCACGTTGTAACAGCTTTCTCAGTTTTGCAATATAGACGTCCATACTTCTTGAAGTAAAATAGTTGTCGTCTTGCCATATTTTAGTTAATGCTTTTTCTCTTGGCATTAAATCGTTTTTGTGTTGTGCCAGCATTTTTAGCAATTTACTTTCTTTTGGTGAAAGTTTTACAGCTGGTTCGTCTTTATAAAACAACTGTCTAAGTTTAGAGTCAAATTTGAAGTTCCCAATTTCAAAGTTAAACACTTCTTCTTTTTTTTCTTCAACAGGTTGTATTCTTCTGTTTAGCAAGGCTTTGATTTTATACAACAGCACTTCCGAATCAAAAGGTTTGTTGATGTAATCATCGGCGCCAATCTGATAGCCCTTCAGCATATCTTCTTTTAGCGTTTTAGCTGTTAAAAAAATCAGTGGCACTTGTTTGTTTCTGGCTCGTATTTCTTTGGCTAATGTAAATCCGTCTTTATAAGGCATCATTACATCGAGAATGATTAAATTAAAGTAATCTTTTTTAAATTTTTCGAAACCTTCCATTCCGTTTCTTGCCAAGGTTACATCAAAATCATTTAATCTTAAATAATCTCTCAGTATGACACCAAAATTGATATCATCTTCAACCAGTAGAATTTTGTAATTATCGCTTATCATATTTTGTTTGTTTTATTAATTTTTACCTTCTTTTATTGTTGGAAAAACAATAAAGAAAGTACTCCCTTCATTTAATATACTTTTCACTTTTATTTTTCCGCCTAGTGAACGCACGACGTTTTGCACATAAGAAAGGCCTAATCCATGACCTTTCACATTATGAATATTTCCGGATGTTTCTCTGTAAAACTTATCAAAAATCTTTTTTTGAACAGATTTACTCATTCCAATTCCGTTATCACTTATTTCGACAATGAGTTTTCCATTGACATCATTGTACGCACTTACAATTATTTCGGGAATCTCTTTTGAGTATTTTACTGCATTGTCTAAAATGTTTACAAAAACATTGGTCAACAAGACTTCATCTCCCATTATCATACTATTATTTGCCCGAAAATCAGTTTGAACAAAACCGTTTTTGTTTTGCACAATCAGACTGACATGTTGGATAGCATCTTCTAAAACCTCTTCTACATCGACAGGATGTTTTTCCATTTTACTGTCAATTTTATCCAACACAGCTAAGCTCAACACATTTTCAACTTGACTTAACATTCGTTTGTTTTCTTGTTTTAACATATTGATATAGTGCATTAACTGCTTTTCGTCCTTGATAACTCTTGGCGATTTCATTGCGTCGGTTATCAAATTGATTGTGGCAATGGGTGTTTTAAACTCATGTGTCATATTGTTGATAAAATCTGTTTTCATCAATGATAATTTTTTCTGTCTGACAATAAAATATATAGTCAAGACATAAATCATTAAAATAAACAACATCAACAAATCTGACAAGAATTGTATTCTTATACTTTCATGCCGAAACAATTCGTTTTTCTTAAATGCAAGAACTAATTCATATTTTCTCAATCCTGATGATACAGGAAAAATTCTAAATTTATAATACTTAAATTCGCTATCGTCGGATTTAAAATGCTTTGTTCTGACTTTTGTCGGAATAGCATCGTTAAGAATTGCCAATTCGTATTTATAATTAATGTTTCTTTTTGCCAATTCGTCAGCTACCCAATTTTGCAAACTATCGAGGCTGACTCTTTTGTAAACCGGTTCAATTACCGCAATATCTTCAATCGTTTTTTCGAGATACCTGCCATTTATATCAACTAATAGCGGATTATCGAGTTTTCGTGTCGAGTTTTTATTGTTGTAATAATTGGTTTTTACCTTAGAAACACTCATTTTTCCGAAAATAGAATCTATCTTCTTTTCGGAATCTAAAAAT
>CAZSBI010000223.1:0-5674 GCA_964604735.1 uncultured Flavobacteriaceae bacterium
AATATGACTCGCGAAGAGCAATTTGAAAAAGTCTTAGGATTGGCTCTTAATTTGATTGGATAAATGGTTTTTTTGATAATTCTATCAACAGCAAAAGATAATTAAAAGAATTTTGTAAAATAACAGTTCTTAATCAAGAAAAAACGTGAAAATTTAACCGAAAAAAATGCAAGAATTCATCAACACATTAAGCAAAGAATTTCAATTGAACAGCAATGCTAACATAGCAGCCGGGCAAGCGCAATATATGCGCAATCAATTTGCTTTTTTTGGACTTAGCGCACCTGAAAGGAAACAAATTCAACAAGCATTTTTAGTCAACAAATATTTACCGCCAAAATCACAAATGCCTGAAATTGTCAAGCAACTTTGGCAAAAAGAACAAAGAGAATTTCAATATTTTGCACAAGAATTTGCCCTTAAATACAGCAATCGAGTCGAAAAGCAAGACATAGAGCTGTTTGCATATATGATTAGTCATAAATCGTGGTGGGATACGGTCGATTTTATTGCGACAAAATTAGTAGGCAACTATTTTAAACAGTTCCCCAAACAACGAGACTATTATGTACAAAAATGGCTCGACAGTCAAAATATCTGGCTGCAACGAAGTGCCGTTTTATTTCAACTCAAATATAAAAACGATTTAGACACCGAACTCTTAACGCTGATTATCAAAAGTTTACAGCCAAGTAACGAATTTTTTATCAATAAAGCCATCGGCTGGATACTACGAGAATATAGCCGTAGCAATCCTGCTTGGGTACAAGATTTTGTTGCCCAAAATCAACTTTCTAAACTAAGTGCACGCGAAGCATTGCGGTTATTGTAAACTTTAATATTTTGAAAATAAAAATATAATCAGCCGGCACAAAAAACATCAATATTTCATATCTTTGATGCTTCAACAAGATTCTTATGAAAATTGATCACAAATTAAATGCACTACAAAAAAAACTATCAGGTGAATTGTTTTATGACGATTTACATCTAAATATTTATGCCACAGATGCTTCGGTTTATCGTATGATACCCAAGGCGGTTGCTTACCCCAAAAACGAAGCTGACATCAAGCAACTTATTAGCTACGCTACCGAAAACAATACAACTTTAATTCCGCGTGCCGCCGGCACATCACTCGCCGGTCAAGTGGTTGGCGAAGGTATTATTGTCGATATTTCAAAATATTTTACCAAAATCATTGAGTTTAATCAAAAAGAGCAATGGGTGCGTGTGCAACCCGGTGTCATTCGCGACGAACTCAATCGGTTTTTGGCAGATTACGGCTTGTGGTTTGCCCCAAATACCTCTACATCTAGTCGTTGTATGTTGGGCGGAATGGTAGGTAATAATTCGAGTGGCTCTACCTCTATTCGCTACGGGGTTACACGAGACAAAGTGTTGTCTATCAAAGGTTTATTAAGCAACGGCGACAATATCGAATTGTCAAATCTCAGCAAAAAAGATTTCGACAAAAAAGTGCAACAAGATAATTTTGAGGGAAAAATATACCGTTATCTTCGCGATACATTTATAGACAAAGCTGTTCAGAAAGAAATACGCGAAAATATGCCTTATCCCGAAATTCATCGTCGGAATAATGGCTATGCACTTGATACACTGATTGATAACGAAGTATTTTCAGACAATGACAAAGCATTTAATTTAGGCAAATTAATAGCCGGCTCGGAAGGCACTTTGTTGTTTATGACCGAAATCACCTTGTATTTGGACAAAATTCAGCCCGAACAACGCCTAATGGTAGCCGCACATTTTGACAGCATAGACCAAAGTATGCGCGCTGTAGCGCCGGCAATGGAGTATAATTTATATCAATGCGAATTGATGGACGATATTATCTTAGATGTCACCAAAGAAAGTCCTAAATATTATCCCTATCGTTCGTTTTTACAAGGTAATCCGAAGGCTATATTGATGCTCGAATTGCGTGGTGCTGATATGCAAGTATTAGAAAAGCAAGCCGATGCCTTAATAGATACTCTAAAACAACAAAATTTAGGCTACGCCTTTCCGATTTTAAAAGCCGAAGAAGCCTCAAAAGCTGAGGAATTACGCAAGGCGGGCTTAGGTCTTTTGGGCAATTTACCCGGCGATGATAAAGCCATTGCAGGCATTGAAGATACGGCGGTTCGCATCAAGGATTTACCTGATTATATCGAGGATTTTTCAAAAATAATGCTTCAAAAAGACAAGCGCCCCGTATATTTTGCACACGCAGGCGCAGGCGAAATTCACTTACGTCCGATTCTAAATCTCAAAAAATCGGTCGATGTGCGTATTTATCGCGAATTGGTTAGCGAAGTTGCCGATTTGGTACACAGCTACAAGGGTTCAATGAGTGGTGAGCACGGCAGTGGCATTGTTCGCGCCGAATATATCCCGACTATCGTAGGCAAAAAGAATTATACCCTGATGCAAGAACTTAAAACCTTGTTTGATCCACAAAATATTTTTAATGCGCATAAAATTGTTGATCCGTTTCCAATGGACAAGAATTTGCGTTACGAACCCGATAGAAAAGAACCCGAAATTCCGACACTTTTTGATTTTACCAGAGAAGGCGGTGTGCTACGCGCTGCCGAAAAATGTAATGGTTCGGGCGATTGTCGCAAGCCCCCCGAAGCCGGCGGTGTAATGTGCCCCAGCTATCAGGCTACGCTTGACGAGAAAAATACCACCAGAGCGCGCGCCAATGCTTTGCGTGAATTTTTGACCCATTCGGACAAAATCAATAAATTCGATTATGACGAGCTTTACGAAACCCTAAGCCTTTGTTTGTCTTGCAAGGCTTGTAAGTCAGAATGTCCCTCGACGGTAGATATGGCTATGTTGAAATCAGAATTTTTATACCAATACCAAAAAGCCAACGGTTTTAGCTTGCGAAGCAAAATGTTTGCTTACAGCGGCAAAGTCAATGCCTTGTTTAGTCATATGCCCTCGCTTTACAATTTCTTTATCGGACAAAAATGGTTTGCCAAAATATTTAAAAAATGGTCGGGAATTGCCAAAGAACGCGCCTTGCCAAAGTTGGAAAAACAAAGTCTTTCGCAATGGATTGACAAGCACCCCAACGAACTAAAAGCCAAGCAAAATAAGAAGCAGAGCGTTTATGTATTTATTGACGAGTTCATCGACTATATGGATGCGCAACCCGGTAAAGATGTCATTTTTGTATTGACATCACTCGGATACGAAGTCAAAACGATAAAAAGTGCCGAAAGTGGACGCGCCTATATTTCGAAAGGATTTTTAGAGCAAGCACAAGCCTTAGCTGTTAAAAATGTCAATTTGTACAAAAATCTTATCGATGCAAATACACCCTTAATCGGCATAGAACCTTCGGCAATATTGATGTTTAGAGATGAATATCTCAAACTTATCAAGGATAAAAACTTAAAAAAACAAGCAGAAAGAATTGCTGAAAATACTTATGTTTTTGAAGAGTTTATCAAAAAAGAATTTGACAACAAAAACATATCCACTTCTGATTTTACAGAAGCAGAGAAGAAGATAACACTACACGTACATTGTCATCAAAAAGCATTGAGCAATCAAGAAGACAGCGCTTTTGTATTATCTATTCCGAAGAACTACACTGTTGAGTTACTCGATGCCGGTTGTTGCGGTATGGCAGGCAGTTTTGGTTACGAAGAAGAACATTACGATTTGAGTATGAAAGTGGGCGAATTGCGTCTTTTTCCGGCGCTTCGTCAAACCGATAAAGATACAGCGGTCGTTGCTTCGGGAACAAGTTGCCGTCATCAAATCCACGATGGCGTTGACAAAGACAGTGAACATCCGGCAAGTATTTTGCGAAAAGCTTTGCGATAAAAATTAATTTTCACCCTTCATAAATCTGAAATTACAATATGACTTATTTTATAAAGCTACGGGGTTGTTGCTTGAATTTGTTTTCGCATTAAATCTTTTTTTAATAAATACTGATAAGCTTGGAGATTACTTTTTAAATAGAGTTCCATTTCCTTTGCTTTTGACGGCAAACTATCAATAAAATCTGATTTATTATTTGTTTGATATTTATAGAGTTTCTTGCTGTCTTTATTTAGAATAAAAAGAAAATCCTTATCCAGAGCAGCAACTTTATTATCGGCATTAATTATAATATACGGTCTATTGTCATTGATTAAATCGACTCCCAATGTATTGTTGATATAGTCTTGCTTTAACAAACCCATTATAGTCGGAAAAACATCTATTTGTCCACCGATGTTAGAAAATAATTTTGGTTTTAACAATTTTGGCGCATAAAAAAGCAAGGGACTATGATGATAGTTCAGGGCAATTGGATATTGCACATCAATAGCAGCGCCATGGTCTGCAACAAAAACAAAAATAGTATTATCAAACCAATCTTGCTTAGATGCTGCTGTAATAAATTGTCGCAATGACCAATCGGCATATTCAACAATTTGTTGTTTAATTTTTGAAGATTTAGGATGAAAATATGGCGGTATATAAAATGGTCCGTGGTCACTGGTTGTCATAAAAGTGCTAAAAAACGGTTTGCCCTTTTGATGTAATTCGTTTAATATTGACATTGAAAATCGGAACATATAATCATCAGGAACGCCAAGTGTTGTTTTAATCTCTTTTTCCGGATAATCTATTTGTGAAATAATTCTATCAAAAGAATTTGCACGCAAAAAACCTTCGACATTATCAAATTGAGAATCGTGGGTTGTAAAATATATTGTACTATACCCTTTATCTTTTAAAACAGAAGCTATTCCGTGATATTGACGGATTTTTTTCATTGTATGCTGTCTGTACAAGGCAGGAAAAGAAAATAATGTGCTAAAAATACCATTATAAGTATGTTCTCCGGCAGTATAAATATGGTCAAAATAATATGATTTATACGACAAACTGTCTAAAAAAGGTGTTAAATTGAACTTATTGCCGTGTCTTTTCATTTTGGCGGCGCTCATACTTTCCATTATAACGATAATAATGTTGGGTTTCGTTGTAATTACAGAATCATAGCTAATTTTTCGAGCAATGGGTGATGTATATTTATTATTGGTAATATGCAAATATTTCTGAACATTGCTTACTGCTTCCTTATCATTCATCAATTGCACCTCTTGATTTTTTTTATCAAATGTATCTAAATAGCTTCTAATCAATGTAAAAGACGGATTTAATCCCAACTGATTAAGAAAAGGGTCTTGACAAAAATATGCCGTACCAATTCTGATTGGCGATTTTTTTTGAATACGTCCACGAATACCCAAAAACATAAGAGCAAGTACAATGAGTGACAATCCGGTTTTGATATATATTTTTTGATTGATATATGATAAATCCGAAATTATTTCAAAATTCTTTTTTAATTGTTTATAAAAAAACACTTCAAAGAAAATGAATGGAATTACAAATAAAAAATACGAAGGCTCTTCAAGCAACATTTTAAAAACAAAAGCAGGACTGTCAATCCACTCAAATGCCCCTACCGAAAAACGCGTAAAAAATTGTTGAAAATAAGGAATATCGGCAGATGAAATAACAAAACTCAGCGAAAAAAGAATAAATATCCAGTAAAATAATAGTTTATGCAGTTGTTTTGATTGTCGTCCGAAAATATATTCGAGCAAAAGTATAAAAACAGGTATAAATAAGATATAGCCGGAAA
>CAZSBI010000224.1:0-3665 GCA_964604735.1 uncultured Flavobacteriaceae bacterium
AAAATAAGCGTATTTTGGCTTAAAATTGAAAATAAGCGTATTTTGGCTTAAAATTAAAAATAAGCGTATTTTGGTTAAAACAAAATTCTGTATTGCATTATAGGCAGTAATCCGGTTTGATAAGTGTATTCAATATCGTTAATTTTCTTGTTGTAGCGTTGCGAAAAAACATTTTTTCTATTAAAAACATTTCGCAAACTAAGTTGCCATTCCTGTGTAATTTTTTTGCCGCTTAATTTATAAGCAATTTTAAAATCAGTTCTAAAATAGTATGGCAATTGATATTCGTAAACGTGGTTATTATCGTAAACTGCTTCGCCTGCGGCAATAGACGCCTGCTTGTCAATAGGTGTATAACGACGTCCGCCTGAATAGTTTAAATTAATATCGATATGCAATCCGCTTTTGTTTGAAAACATAAATTCTTTTCCTGCCAATAAACTGGTCATATAGCTGCCATTCCAAGCCGAATTGCGCCATTTGCCGTCATAAGCCTTGTACAACGATTTGTAAATACTCCCCGTAAATAAAACATAAAAACCTTTGTCAAGCGGGTGTTCAACCGTAAGGTCTAAACCATAATTTTTACCTTCGCCATCGTTAAATAATCTGCCGTAAAACACCTGTGCGCCTCCCGGATCGGTGTAACCGGCATTGATTATTGAATATGTTGTGTCGTGATAATGATAAACCGGCACATCATACAAATATTGGTAATAGACTTCGAGTTTTGCATAAAGTTTTTTTGACAGATTTTGCTTAAATCCCATTACCAGATGATGCGATTTTGAAAAAGATAAGTCTAAATTGTCATATTGCGGATTGATTTTGGTTCCGTGATTGGCATAATAGGCTAATAATTGGTGTATATTGCTATGCAAACCGTAAGCAAAAGTTATTTTTGTATCATCTGTCAATTTATATAGCAATCCAAAACGCGGCTCAACAGCAAACTGATTATTTAAGGCAAAAAATTGTGTTCTCACACCTGTATTTAAAATAAATTCGTCTGTAAATTTATGTTTCCAATTGATATAAGTACCCAACAAACTTGTATTTTTATCTAATGTATTTTGGTAATCGACAGTTGGCTTATGCACTTCCATAAACAAATTAGTTCCCAAAATTGTGTATTCGCTACCAACAGCAAAAGTATTTTTGGCATTTCGCTTCGATTTTACTTCGGATTTGAGTGTAAAATAGCTTGAAATAATTTTATCATTGTACAAATTATCGTATTTATTAGTCACTGTATTTAAGGTATCTAATTGCACACGCTGATCTAAATGACTAAACGACACGCTTGAATAAATACTGGTCTTTTTATTAAAAAAATATTTGTGATTGATGCCCGAAATAGTTGTTACATTGTATGTTTGTAAATCAGAATTGCTATAATCAAGATATAAATTATCGCCACCTTCTTCCGATGTTAAAAATCTTATTTTACTTTGTCCTACGATTGACCATATTCTAAATTTTCCTGCATTTTTGCTTGGTATATTAATCAGAAATGAGCCATCGTGGTATTTGGGCACGGCTGTTCCTACACCCATATCTAGTCCTAATTTATCGAATAATTCTAGGGTTGAATAACGATAATTTATCATAAATGATGCTTTTCCTTTCTTGCTAAAAGGACCTTCTATACCCAACTCAGCACCGGAAAAACCTAATTGACCTACAAACTCATATTTGTCTTTATTTCCTGTTCTAAATTTCAAATCAAACGCAGCCGCTGTTGTATTGCCGAAATTAGCAGGAAAAGCACCTGCTAAGAAATCAGATTTTCCTAATGTATTGGTATTAATCATACTTACAGGTCCGCCCGATGAACCCGATGCCGAATAATGATTTGGATTGGGAATAGTAACGCCTTCCATAGTCCAAAGCAAAGAACTCGGATTGTTACCACGTACAATAATACTGTTTTGACTATCGTCATTTGATGCCACGCCTGCGTAGTTCATTGCCATACGAGATACATCGTTTAAGGAGCCGGCATAGCGATTTATTTGCTTTGCTTTTAGCTCGTAATCAGAACTCACGGCAAAAGCCACTTGATCATTCTTCTTATGTGCTGTAATCACAACTTCGCCCAAGGAAGCTACATTCTCTACCAAGGTAAAATTCACAATCAACTCCTTACCTGCCTCTAAATCAATATGTTGAAAAAATTGCGTTTCGTAACCTGTAAACTGTGCCGAAATATTTATTTTACCGATAGGTACATCTTTAATAATATACTCTCCATCAAAATTTGTGATGGCACCGTAAGTTTTGCCCTCTACGATAGCGCTTACTTGTGCATTGGGTATCGGAAAATCCGAATCTTTATCGATTACTGTTCCTTTAATGTTTTGTGTGGTTTGTGCAAAAACTACATTTGAAATAATTACTATTGTTAGCAAGAAAATATTTTTCATTTGTCAGTATTTTTCATTTTTGCCACAAAGATATAGAAGAATAAATGCAAGTTATTTGCAAAACATACATTCAACAGGCAATGTTATCATCGTTTTAATAGAGATATTATCTCATCAACCGATAACTTCTGTTGTTCGCCTGTATCCATATTTTTTAGGGTAAAAACGTTTTCGGCAATTTCTTGACTTCCTGCCATTGCTACAAAAGGAATTTGGCGTTTATTGGCATAATTCATTTGCTTTTTTAGTTTGGTGCTATCCGGAAAAAGTTCGGCCGAAATGCCTGCATTGCGCAGTTGTTGTACCGCTTTTAAACTATAAAACGCTTCATCTTGACCAAAATTGATAAACAAGACATTAGGTTTTGGTGCTTGTACTTCGTCAAACAAACCCAATTCTTCCATAACCAAATAAATACGATCTAATCCGAATGAAATACCAATACCACTCATATTTTTGAGTCCGAAAATACCTGTTAAATCATCGTAGCGACCGCCACCGCCAATGGAACCCATTTGTACATTATCGGCAGATACTTCGTATATGGAACCGGTATAATAATTTAACCCACGAGCTAAGGTAATGTCAAAAGAAACAGTAGCAGATTGCAATCCGACCGCTTCGATATTGTCTAAGACAAAACGCAATTCTTCAAGTCCTTTTTGTCCTTCTTCCGACTGACTTAAAAGATTATCGAGCAATGCCAATTTTTCGTTATTATTGCCTGCTTCGTCAAAAATGGGCATAATATTTTGAATAGAAGTATCTGAAATACCTTTGGCTTTCATCTCGTTGATAACACCATCTTTGCCAATCTTATCCAATTTGTCAAGCGCTACAATAATCTCGGTGAACTTATCTTTTTCTTGAAGCAAATCAGAAAAACCCGATAAAATTTTACGATTATTAATTTTGATTGTTACCGGCACTTTTAAAGCGGCAAACACCTTGTCATACAATAAAGCAAACTCTACATCTTGCCAAAGCGAATTGCTGCCTACCACATCGGCATCGCATTGATAAAACTCACGAAAACGTCCTTTTTGTGGACGATCTGCCCGCCAAACCGGTTGAATTTGATAGCGTTTAAACGGAAATGTCAATTCGTTTTGATGTTGTACTACATAGCGCGCAAAAGGCACTGTTAAATCGTAGCGCAAGGCTTTTTCAGAAATTTTAGCGGTTAATTTTTGACTGTTTTTTTCTTGCAATAATGCCTCATCTACCTTTCTAAGATAG
>CAZSBI010000225.1:0-7677 GCA_964604735.1 uncultured Flavobacteriaceae bacterium
AAGATAAGGTTTTATATCAATAATAGGGCTGCCGTCAAATGCATCAATACCACTAATATATATAGTATTGTTTATAATTTTTAATATTTTCACAATACTAAGTCCTATTGGATTGGGACGATTCGGGCTACGACTGGCAAAAACGCCAATTTCCATTTGAGGCGCCCAAGGCGGTCTTAAAGTAAGTTCTTTTGTTTGTATTGAAATTTTATCTAAAGCATAAATAACATAAATATACTTAAATGTTTCTATCAATTTTAATCCATTGGCAAATTTTTGATCAATTACCAACTTAAAATCGCCCTTATCATCAACGACGGGCTGATATGGCGCATTATCAGTATATGGCGTACGAATAATACCAATGTTATTATATACGTGATACGACTTTGGAATAAACATCAGTCAGCCTGCTCTTCTTGATCCTTATTATTTTTTAAAAATTCTTCGGCATTTTCCGGTGGTTGATTACCGTAACTCAACTCGGTAATTTCGTCCATTTGATATAAGATATCCATAGTTGTCCGAGCCTCTTCTTCATCAACAACGCTTATAGCGCTACCAACATGTACCAATACATAATCTCCTATTTTTGCTTCGGGAACCATAGCCAAATTAACATCTTTTACTATACCGTCAAAGCTCACTTTTGCGATTCTAAAAATATCGTCTATTTGATTGTCAATACTAATAATTTTTCCGGGAATTGCTAAACACATAATTCTTTATTTTTTGATTTGTTTTTTTAACCAAGCATACCATTCGTCCATACCTTCGCCGGTTGTTGCCGATACTTCAAAGAAAATTAAATTAGGGTTAACTTGACGTGCATACTCTTTGGCTTTTTCTACTTTAAAATTCAAATATGGTACTAAATCAATTTTATTGATAACACACACATCCGATCCGGCAAACATATCGGGATATTTTATAGGTTTATCGTCACCTTCTGTTGTGCTAATGATAACAACTCTTGCATTTTCGCCTAAATCAAAAGCTGATGGACAGACTAAATTGCCTACATTTTCGATCATTACAATTGAGTTAGGTTCAGGGTTTAATTTAATAATTGCCTGACTGACCATATCGCTGTCTAAATGACAAGCTTTTCCGGTATTGATTTGAACAACAGGTATTTGTAGCGCATCAATTCTGTCGGCATCATTCATGGTTTGTTGATCGCCTTCAATCACATAAAAAGGTATTTCGTTTTTGATATCAGAAAGCGTTTTTTCTAACAAAGTTGTCTTTCCTGAACCGGGCGAACTAACCAAATTTACGGCAAAAATATTTTTGCCTAAAAAATAACCTCTATTACGTTCTGCTAATAATTGATTTGATTGTAAAATATCTTGTTCTATGTCAATTATTGTTTTATCTGAGTGCGTATGAGAATGTCCGTGAGTATGCTCATGTCCATGATGAGCATGAATTTCTAAATCTTGAACCATTGTTGATAATTCGCCTGGGGCTTTTATCGTAATTTCATCGGCTACACTGCAACCACAAGTTGTACACATATTGAATTATTTTAATTGTTTATACATTAATGTATTATATCTCTATAGATTTGACACGCATTTCTTTACCTTTATATATATTTTTAAAATGACTACCACATTTTGGACAGCTATCAAAAAGATTTTTAATATCGAATTCATAATCACAGTCAAAACAACGTGCTTTGGCTTCAATTACATGAATTCTTTTTTCGGCATTTTGCAAAACACTTCCGTCAATAGCCATTGGCCAAGCAAAATTAAGCGAATCTATTTCAACTCCCGACAAAGTACCAATTTCCAAGTCAATTGCTTTTATTACATCAACTTTTGCTTTTGCCGCTTCCTTTCGGGCAATTTCTACAATTCCCATTGCAATAGATAATTCATGCATATCAAATTATTTAGGAGCAAATTTACTGAATTCAAAGCATAGTCTTATAAAAATATGCGTAATAATTATTACATAGCGATGATTTATTTTATAAATAACTGATTTTTGTCATAAATAAAAACAAAAAAAACGGATATGTCTGTAAAAAAACTTAATCTTTAAAGTGTCTTTAAAAAAATGACATATGTCATACAATATTTTCAAACATTTTGCTTAATTTTACCCAAATTTATATAAACAAATACTTTTTTTTAGTAAAACATTTGCATTATGAAAGACTTATTACAAAAAGAAGAAACTTTTTACGAATCGGTAATTAACAAGGGTTACTCTCGTAGAGATTTCTTAAAATTTGCAACTTACATGACTGCCTTTATGGGACTGGAGCACAGTATGGTGGGGCAGTTAGTTAAGACTATGGAAACCAAGAAAAGGTTACCCGTTATTTGGGAACATTTTCAAGAATGTACCGGTTGTTCTGAATCGTTTATCCGTTCGGATCATCCGTTAGTTGCTGATGTAATTTTAGATACTATATCGTTAGATTACACAGATACTTTGATGGCTGCTGCCGGTCACAATGCCGAAGAAGCAAAACAAGCCTCAATGAAAGAAAATTACGGTAAATATATACTAATTGTCGAAGGCGCTATCCCTACAAAAGATGATGGTGTATATTGTACCATTGCCGGACGTACCGCTGTTGAAATTTTGAAAGAATCAGCTGCCGGTGCAGCTGCCATTATCGCTTTTGGTAGTTGTTCTGCTTGGGGCGGTGTGCAAGCTGCTTCACCCAACCCTACCGGTTCGGTTCCTGTTGACGCAATTATTAAAGATAAACCCATTATTAAAGTACCGGGCTGTCCGCCAATTTCGGAAGTAATGACCGGAACAGTATTGCATTATGCAATGTTTGGCACTATACCTGAATTAGATTCGGAAGGAAGACCTAAACAATTTTATGGTAAACGCGTACACGACAGCTGTTACAGAAGACCTTATTTTGATGCAGGAATGTTTGCTGAAAGTTTTGACAGTAAAGAGGCAAAAGAAGGTTATTGTTTATATAAATTAGGATGTAGAGGTCCTGTTACATACAATGCCTGTGGTACTATGGGTTGGAATAACGGTGTAAGTTTCCCTGTAAAATCAGGTTATCCATGTATTGGATGTAGTGAAGCTAATTTCTGGGACAATGGTCCTTTCTACGAAAGATTAGAAAACATTCCGGGAATGGGTATCGAAGCCACTGCTGATAAGATTGGTAAAATTATATTAGGTGCTGCCGTTGGTGGGGCCGCTGTACACGCAGTTGCTTCTAATGTTGCGAAACGCAAAGAATTAAAAGAAAACAAACAGTTAGGTGAAGCTAACGAAAAAAACATTGAAGAATAAAAAAAAATTATTATGGCAAATAGAATAGTTATCGATCCTATAACCCGTATTGAAGGACACCTTCGTATTGAAGCAGAGATACAAGACGGGAAAGTAGTAAACGCATATAGTTCCTCGACAATGGTTCGCGGAATGGAAAAGATAGTTGAAGGTCGCGACCCACGCGATGTTTGGGCATTTGTACAACGTACATGTGGCGTTTGTACAACAGTACATGCCATTGCATCAATACGTTCGGTTGAAAATGCCTTGGGTATTGTAATACCACCCAATGCAGAACTTGCAAGAAATATTGTAACAATAGCACATGCTTTTCAAGATCACGTAGTACATTTTTATCATTTACACGCTTTGGACTGGGTAGATGTAACACAAGTATTAAATGCTGATCCAAAAGCTACTTCTGAATTAGCACAAAGTATTTCAAAATGGCATAATAGTTCACCCGGATATTTTGCTGATGTTAAAAAACGTATCAAAAAATTTGTTGATAGCGGTCAGTTAGGTATTTTTGCCAATGGTTATTGGGGACACCCTGCCATGAAATTACCTCCTGAAGTTAATTTATTAGCCGTAGCTCACTATCTTGAAGCACTTGAATGGCAAAAAGAAATCGTTAAGGTACATACTATTTTAGGTGGTAAAAATCCACATCCTCATTTCTTAGTGGGCGGTATGGGTAGTTCTATTAACTTAGACGATGCCGGAAGCTTAAATGCTGAAAGATTAGCCTATGTTGGACAACTTTTGAAAGATGCTCATAAATTTATCAACGAAGTATATGTTCCGGACTTATTGGCGATTGCTTCATTCTACAAAGATTGGGGCGCAATTGGCGTTTCTAAATTTAAAAATTACTTATCTTATGGCGACTTACCTACCGATAACATTCGTAATCCGAAAGGCTACAAGTGGCCACAAGGAATTATTGTTGACGGTGATTTAAGTAAAGTTTATGATGTTGATTTAGAAAATACCAATGATATTCAAGAATTTGTAAACAAATCATGGTATGATTATTCCAAAGGAAAAGATGCCGGATTACACCCATACGACGGTGAAACCAATATCAATTACACCGGACCAAAACCTCCTTATGATCATCTAGATGTTGATAAAGAATATAGTTTTATCAAAACCCCACGTTGGCAAGGAAAACCTATGGAAGTAGGACCATTATCACGTATGTTAGTGGGTTATGCACGCGGAATTGATGAGTACAAAAACGTAGTTGATTACGCTTTGAAAAAATTAGATATTCCTGTTGAAGCATTATTCTCTACATTAGGCAGAACTGCTGCTCGCGGACTAGAATCCGTATTATTAGCAGACTGGGGACTAGAATTCTATGACAAACTAATCAACAATATTAAAAACGGTGATACACGTATGTCAAACATGGAAAAATGGGATCCAAAAACTTGGCCTAAACATGCCAAAGGTGTTGGTTATATGGAAGCACCTCGCGGTGGATTGGCTCACTGGATTGTTATTGATGATAAAAAAACATCTAATTACCAAATGGTTGTACCAACTACTTGGAATGCGGCTCCTCGTGATCCAAAAGGACAAATGTCTGCTTATGAGTCGGCATTAGTAGGAACACCAATTGCCGACCCTAATAATCCTTTGGAAATTTTACGAACCATACATTCGTTTGACCCTTGTTTAGCTTGTGCTGTTCACTTATATGACCCACAAGGAAAACATATCAGCCAAATACAAATTGGCGGTGCTTGTATGATTTAATTTTAATATTATTGTTATGAATACTTTAACTTACAATTATAAAAGAGTATATGTTTGGGAATTGGCCGTCCGGTTTTTTCATTGGATTACCGTTTTCTCACTCATTACACTTATAATTACCGGTTTTATCGTAGCTGATCCTCCGGCAATTACTCAAAATGTAGAAGCAACCAATTCATATTGGTTTGGATACGTACGTATGATTCACTTGATTGTAGCATATATACTAGTAGCAAATCTCATTTTTAGAATATATTGGGCTTTCGCAGGAAATCAGTTTGCCAATTGGCGAAATTTCATTCCTTATACAAAAAAAGGATGGAATAATATTATGCACGTTCTAAAAGTTGACATCTTTTTGTTTAATGACAAAGAACACAAGCTTTCAAATATCAGTATCGGTCATAATTATTTAGCTGCTTTTTCATATTTTATTATGACATTGTTCTTTATTTTGCAAGCTGCAACCGGTTTTGCATTAATGGCAGATACCTCAAATTGGTGGTTACCTAATATGTTTCATTGGATAGTAGATTTATTTGGTGGCGACATTGCAACACGTTATGTACATCATATATTCACTTGGCTATTTATGGCATTTGTTGTTATTCACGTATATTTAGTACTATTTCATGATTATATCGAAGCAAGAGGTGAAGCCTCGGCAATGATTAGCGGTTATAAATTTGTAAGAGCCGAAAGAATTAATGAAAGTGAAGAACAAATTATAAAAAAAGCAAAAAAACAGATGGATGATGGCGGAGAAACTGCCAATTTAAAAGTTGACGATAAAGAAATAGGTGAATGAAAAAAACAACAATGATTTCAGATGACGTGATGGAACTTCAAAAATTGTTCTATCAAACGCATGAATATCCGGACGGAAAACAGTCGAACAGAGTATTAGTACTTGGCATAGGAAATTACTTAATGGGAGACGAAGGCGTAGGTGTTCATGTGGTACAAGCATTAAGCAAAGAAAAATTACCCGATTTTGTCGATATTATGGACGGCGGAACCGGCAGCTTTGACTTAATGCCAATATTAGCTCAATATCCACTTGTTCTTTTTATTGATGCTACCATGGATTTTAGAAAACCCGGCACTATTGACGTAATATATCCTAATTTTGCAGCCGAGTTTCCTACTGTTTTGAGTGCACATGATGTAGGATTAAAAGATATGATTGACGCCTTAGAATTTAAAGGTGAATTACCCAAAATAATTCTAATTACCATATCTATCAAAGAAATGATTCCTATGCGTATAACTCTAACAGAAGCAATTCAAGATAGCGTTCCTGTTGTTGTAGATAAAATTAAAGGAATTTTAGATACTATAACATTTAAAGAAAATGAAAGTTAATTACCAATTTGATAGGAGTTAAGTTTATTACTCTGTCGGACCTATTTTGTTCGACAGAGTTTTTTTATAAATTCGCAGAAAAAAAATGATTCATACATATCATATACATATTACAGGTATTGTACAAGGTGTTGGTTTTAGACCTTTTGTATATAAATTTGCTATTCAGAATAATTTAAAAGGATGGGTGAACAATACCAATGATGGTGTACATATAGAAATTAATGCCAATGAAAAACAAAGCAATCATTTTTTAAAAATTTTATTAGACAATCTACCCCCCTTAGCCATTGTAACCGGTTACACAATTACACAAGTTGCTGAAAATCAATTTACTAATTTTGAAATTATTCAAAGTAACAACAACACAAAACCAAATTTATTAATTACTCCTGATGTAGCAATGTGTAATGATTGCAAAAATGAATTACACAAATCTTCCGACAGAAGATATCAATATCCGTTTATCACCTGCACCAATTGCGGTCCGCGATACTCAATTATCAGTAAACTACCCTACGATCGTCCGTTTACGACCATGCAGCCTTTTAAAATGTGTGATATTTGTTGGGAAGAATACAATAATCCCTTAGAAAGACGCCATTTTTCGCAAACCAATTCTTGCCCCGATTGTAGCATTGCAATGCAATTGTTTGAAAATGATAAAATTACAGAAAATTTTAACGATTTAGAATATATTGTCCGTCAATGGGAAGAAGGAAAAATCATTGCTATTAAAGGTATCGGAGGTTATTTGTTAACTTGTGATGCCACAAATAAAAATGCAATTCAACTTTTGCGAAAAAGAAAAAACAGACCTATCAAACCCTTTGCATTAATGTACCCCGATTTACAAAGCATTCAGAAAGATGTTTTGCTAAGCAATGAAGAAGAAAAAGAGTTGTTAAGCATTCATGCACCCATTGTACTGCTACAAAAAAGAAAAAATCTTGGCACCAATATTTCCTTGCACGAAATAAACAACGACTTATCAAGAATCGGGATTATGCTACCCTATACCCCTCTTTACGAGTTATTACTCAACAAATTTAACAAACCTATTGTAGCTACAAGTGGTAATATTAGCAATTCAACCATTATTTTTGAAGACCAATTGGCTATTGACGAACTCAGTAAAATTGCAGATATAATCTTGCTTAACAATCGTGATATTGTGGTACCGCAAGATGATGGTGTAGTACAATTTAGTCCCGAACATCAACAAAAAATAGTATTGAGACGTTCGCGTGGTAAAGCACCGATTTATATCAATCC
>CAZSBI010000226.1:0-4566 GCA_964604735.1 uncultured Flavobacteriaceae bacterium
TTTTTGTAAAAATCATTGGACAAAGATAATTAATAATTGCACAAAATACTTATAAAATATGATGAATTGCCATTAGACCGACCAATCCGGCCGTTTCGGTGCGCAAACGATTGCCTGACAAAGCTACGGGCTGATAAGCAAAGTCGAATGCTTGTTGCATTTCATCGGGCGAAAATCCGCCTTCCGGTCCTACAAGCAGAAGCACAGTATTTGATGTTAATTTATTATCTTTCAACAGTTTATCTGCCTTGCAATAAGCAATCATTTTGTGTGTATCTTCATTATTCTGACTGATAAAATCAGCATATTTTGTCAACTGATTAAGCTTGGGTTTATACATTTGCAGGGATTGTTTCATTGCCGAAACCAATATTTTGTCGTAGCGTTCCCAATTGATTTTTTTTCGTTCGGAATGCGTTGTCAGTATAGGTGTAATTTCGGAAATGCCTATTTCGGTAGCTTTCTCTAAAAACCATTCAAAACGGTCGTTGCTTTTGGTAGGCGCAATAGCCAAATGAATATGTATTTCAGCTTGTGGCTTCTTCTCTACTTCAATAATATTTATCCTTGTCTTTTTAGGGTGATTATCGGTGATTTCTGCCGTAAATAAATAGCCTTTTCCGTTGGTCAAAAACAACTTATCTCCTATATTTTTTCGTAGCACACGAGAAATGTGTCGGCTCTCGTCTTTATCAAAAATATAGTGTTTGTTATCGGCTTGTAATTGTGGTGCGTAAAATAAATTCATAGGCAAATTTACACTTTTCTTTAAAAAAATCTTACATTTGGCATTCATTTTGCCCAATATATTAATATGAACAAAGTTTTTGGACTTATTTTTTTTATTTCAATGCTTATGAATGCACAAGAGCATCGCACGCGAATTATTAATTTTGGCGGAATGGATTGGTACGTACGCAATGGCATCGGCAATCCGGCAAACAACCATTGGTCAGATAGCAAACAATCGGTTTGGGTTGATGAAGAAAATCGTTTACATCTGAAAATCAGAAAGATAGACGGCGTTTGGCAAGCCGCAGAAATACGAAGTGTACACCCTACTACTTATGGCAAACATCGTTTTTATGTATCGAGCAATGTTGATAAAATAGATAAAAATGTAGTTGCCGCCGTGTTTATTTACAAAGATGATGCACACGAAATGGATATAGAATTTTCTAAATGGAAACAAGATATTCACCCTAATTCGCAGTATGTGGTACAACCCGAATCGCCGGAAAATATGCACAAATTTCAGATGAATTTATCGGGTAGTTACAGCACGCATATTATTGATTGGCAAAAGGATAGTATTGCTTATAAAAGTATTTATGGTCATTATGCCAATGCCCCCGATTCGCATTTTTTGATTGATAAATGGACTTATAAACAAAAACAACTACTCGACGATAAACAATACCGCATACATATCAATTTATGGATGGTCAATAATACACCGCCTTCTGATAATAAAGAAGTAGAGCTTATATTATCAAGTATTGACACGCCTATATCCGCCATCGAAATATCGGGAAAAATTAATCAGAAAATTAGTTATTACGCCAATCATTTTTACGATAATATTTTTGTATATTGTCATCAGAATTCGGGTGTAAAATATTGTTTGAAAAATGAAACCGGCAGTATCGTTTTGCAGGATACAATTGAACATAATTACTTTTTTGTCAACCTGATTGATTTAGCTATCGGAAAATACCAATTGCAGATTGAAAGTGCTTCCGAAAAATTTGAATACCTTATCACTAAACGATATTAAAATTTATGAATCAATAATTATATGTTCATAAATGAAAATATGAATATTTATATTTTCAAAAATCGGCTAAAATGAAAATATAAATAAATTTAATCCAAAAAAATACGATTTTTTAGTTTTATACGGTGTTTTACAATTTATCTTGATGATAACTGTCCGGAATAAGCTACTCTATCGACAAATATTTATACAAAGCGTCTTTTTTATATTTTTCTAATTGATTTATACTTTGCCGAATCATATTTTTATAGGCTTTTTTCTCGTAGAGTTCTTTGAGCAGACCTCTGGCAAATTCGTTCATTCGCCAATTGAAGTGAAAACTTGCATCTATCAGATTATCAATTACTTGCTTGTTGATTATCTGTAAACTATTCAAGGTTTGAAAAGCCGTTTGTCTAATTGTCATATTGTAATCGGGGCTCGAATATGATATTATTTCGTTGATAAAATCACGTTTGTTCGCCTGCTGATAACCTTCGGTTACCAAAGCAAATGTTAGCCACATTATTCTAAATTCCTTGCCCTTATCTCCTTCTTCATCTTGCATTTTATTGAGCAATTGTTCTCTTTCATTTTTAAAATTTTGCCAATAATGCCACAAAGCCATTTGCTTGCTAATATACGAGTCATCATTTAACAACGAGAAATATTTCGTTTTGATTTGATGCGGAATTCTATCAATTTCGATGGCAATTTGTTTTCGGGTTTGCAAATCTTTATCAAACAATTTTTGCAACATTTTGATATGCCTTTCGTTTAAACTATCTTTTATTTGATGAATGATTTCCTTGTAAATCGGGTAGTAATTTTCTTGTTGAATCAATTTGTCAAATATACTGTCTTTTTGCTCAAACGACATCTTAGCAATTTGTTTAAGCGCTACTAATTTATCTACAAAGTTTTGGCTGTACAAAGCTTGATTTTTCAGATAATAATCGCTCGGATAGTAATCGATTTCGGCTAATAATTTACGATCCGGATTAGGAATTACGGCAATGACATCGGCGTAATTATCAATTTTAAAACTTTTTGAAGCACAGCTTAAATTATAGCCTTTTTGGGTCAATTCCATAAAAATCAGGTGCATATTTTCGGTATTTTGCTCAATGATAATGCTGTCCTTCTTCTGTCTGATTACAAATTTAGGAATACGATTTGTTTCAAACCAAAAATTGAAAAATTGCGGCAAACTATCACCTGTTTCTTCAAACAATATTTGTTTAAAATCGGAGGTTGTTGCATTTTTATAAGCGTATTTATGCAATAGATTTTTGATGACATTCCGAAAATTTTTATCCCCAATTTTGTCACGCATCATAGCCACAATTTTAGCCCCTTTTTGATAATAGGTCAGGCTGCTTGCATTAGGACGATGCAAAGGGATTGTGTCGGTTTTTGATGCTTTAATTATCTGATTATCATATCTATATACATTATAATCGTTAAAATTTTTACCTAAAATTCGCGCATCAATCAAACGCGCATAATACGTAGCAAAACTCTCGTGTAGCCAATGATCGTATGAGCTGTTTCCGGTTATTAAATCGCCAAACCACTGATGTGTCAATTCGTGTGCCGACACATTGACAAAATTAGTATCGTTAAAGGCAATGCTATCTACAACATATCGGTCGGCATTAAAACTGGTTGCCGATACATTTTCCATTCCGCCATAGAAAAAATCTTTTATCGGAATTTGCTTATAATTTTGCCAAGCATATTTCACCCCTATTTCTTGTTCCAAAGCCTCAAAAATGTCCTTCGATTTATAGTATGTTTTATCATTTTTCAGTCTGTCGGCATATTGATAATTATATACTTTTATACCGGAATTGCTTGTAAAACTCTGCTCCTCGTATTTTCCGGCGCCTATAAAGATTAAATAAGCAGGAGCCGGTTGGCGCATTACATATTGATGCACTTTTTTTGTATTTCCGGCGGCTTTTACCGAGACTAGTTCGCCATTTGAAATTACTTTGTAATCTTTAAGAAAAGTAATCTTAAAACGCCAAGTAAATTTATCGTTTAAATCGTCGTTTGTAGGCAACCAATGACTATTATTTTTGCCCTGTCCTTGTGTCCAAACTTGCTTGCGTCCTTTGCTGTGCCAGCCCACAAAATACATTGCTTTTTTGGGTGTTGCTATATATTTTATTTTGATTTTATATACCTTTCCTTTTTTAAACACCTTATTGATAATCAAGTGTTTATCACTCATTTTGTATCTAGCCTTATAACAAGCTACCTTTACTTTGTTGACTAATATGCCGGGAGCATCGAGCGCGATACTATCAATATTTTTGAGTATTTTTATTTGATAAGTCAAATTGCCTACCAGCATTTTGTCAAAGGGATTAATTTCAATATCGGCATCTAAATGTTTGATATCGTAGTTTTTTTGCCCGAATGCAACTTGAAAAACAAGTAAAATAAATAGAAGGTATATTTTTTTCATTGTGCTAAATTAGCAAATAAATATCTGATTACAAATATTTTTGGCTGTTGGCTGTTGGCTGTTGGCTGTTGGCTGTTTGCCTTTGGCTGTTTGCCTTTGGCTGTTGGCTTATCAGGACAGCCAGCTACTTCGGACTTCCAACTTCAACCGCACTTTTCCCTTTTACCTTTTTCCTCGTTCCTCGCTCCTTTTCCCTCGCTCCTTTTACCTTCTTTTGGTCTTCGGTCTTTGGAACCTTTTTGTCATGGTTTTACTTGGTGGGTGGTATACAATAACTTACAGATTGATGATGGCTGAATGAACAATATTTGTTTCCCATTGAGCGTAATACTTT
>CAZSBI010000227.1:0-8896 GCA_964604735.1 uncultured Flavobacteriaceae bacterium
CATATCTTTTGTAACAGCTTTTTTGCTTGAAAGTTGCACAATAAACTCATAAACCATTTCAGAAGTAGATGATTTCATATGGTCGGAAAACATAAATGTAGCATAATCTGACGGTTCTAAATGATGATCAATCATTACAAAAATTTTGTTTTTTTGTTTTTGCAAACTATTTTCAAATTCTTTTCCTGTACGTGAAAAATCATTAAAATCTAAGGTAAAAATAATGTCTGAATTGTCTAATATATTATTAGCTTCCTTAGGGTTTTGTTCAAAAATTAATATTTTGTCAGTATTAGGCATCCATTTTAAGTAATCAGGAACTTCATTCGGTGATATTACTGTTGTTTTATGATTTTCTCGGATTAAAAATTCTTGCAAAGCAACACCTGATCCAATTGCGTCGCCATCGGGATTGCGATGAATTACAATAGCGATTTTTTTTGGTTCGGATAATATCTGATTTAATGTATCTAAGTCTTGCTTCATTTATGTTTGAATTGATTGACAAAAGTACAAAAATTATTTGTATCATTTTTTTATTAATATTGAACTAATTTTATTTTATTATATTTGCCGAAAATATATAAAACTAAGAAAAATGTCAGGAAACATTACATTTACAATGATTAAGCCCGATGCTGTCGAAAATGGACATATTGGTGCGATTTTAGAGAAAATTAACAAAGCAGGTTTTGAGATTATAGCTATGAAAATGACACAATTGTCAAAACGTGATGCTGAATTGTTTTATGCTATCCACAAAGAACGTCCGTTTTTTGGTGAATTAGTAGAATTTATGACACGCGGACCAATCGTTGCAGCAGTGTTAAGAAAAGACAATGCTGTTGAAGATTTTCGTTCATTTATTGGCGCTACCAATCCGGCAGAAGCTGCACCGGGAACCATAAGAAATTTATATGCGACATCAATTGGCGAAAATGCCATTCACGGTTCTGACAGTGACGAAAATGCACAAATTGAGGCTGCTTTTCATTTTTCAGGACGCGAAAAATTCTAGTTAATAAAAGTTTTTTCATAAAAAAACCTATCGAAAATTCGATAGGTTTTTTTATATTTTATGGTTATTCGGATTATTTTCCGTCTTCCATATCTTTTTTCAATTGCGATAAAACATCTAAATCACCTAGTGTAGATTTTTGAGCATTTTCAACTTTTGCTTTGTTTTCTTTCACAATTCTTTCTTCTTCTTCTTTGTACGTGGCAGTATGAGAGATAACGATTTTTTGAGCATCTTTATCAAATTCGATTACTTTAAATTGTGCTTTTTCGCCTTTTTTCAATTTACTACCATCTTCTTTGACCATTAATCGACCGGGTACAAATGCTTCTACTTCACCACCAAGAGTTACCGTTGCACCTTTTCCGGCAGCATCTTTAATTTCTCCTTCGTGGTCAGTTCCCATAGCATAAGTTTCTGCATATTTGTCCCAAACGTTTTCTTGAAGTTGTTTTAAGCCTAAGCTTAATTTTCTTCCGTCTTTGTCAACGTCAAGCACAATGATTTCTACTTCGTCACCAATATTTAACACATCAGATGGATGTTTAACTCTTTTGTTCCAAGTTAAATCAGAAATATAAATTAAACCGTCAACGCCTTCTTCTAATTCAACAAAAGCACCAAAGTTTGTAAAGTTACGAACAATACCTTTGTGTTTAGAACCAACAGGATATTTTTTGTCAATATCTGCCCAAGGATCAGGGGTTAATTGTTTCATACCCAATGACATTTTTCTTTCTTCGCGGTCAAGTGATAAGATAATTGCTTCGACATCTTCACCTTCTTTAACAAAGTCTTGTGCAGAACGCAAGTGTGTACTCCAAGACATTTCAGAAACGTGGATAAGTCCTTCAACGCCCGGCTCTACTTCAACAAATGCACCATAATCGGCAATTACAGAAACTTTACCTGTAACCTTATCTCCAACTTTAAGGTTTTCGTCTAGTTTTTCCCAAGGGTGAGATTCTAACTGTTTAAGTCCTAATTGGATACGAGATTTTTTCTCGTCAAAGTCAAGGATAACCACTTTTAGTTGGTCGTCTAAATTAACTACTTCACTAGGGTGATTTATACGTTTCCACGCTAAGTCGGTAATGTGAATTAATCCGTCAATGCCTCCCAGGTCAATAAATACTCCATAAGAAGTAATGTTTTTGACAACACCTTCGATAACTTGTCCTTTCTCTAATTGAGAAATGATTTCGCGTTTTTGTTCTTCCAAATCTGCTTCAATTAATGCCTTATGAGAAACAACAACGTTTTTAAACTCAGGATTAATTTTTACAATTTTGAATTCCATTGTTTTGCCTACATATTGGTCATAATCGCGAATAGGTTTTACATCGATTTGTGATCCGGGCAAGAATGCTTCAATACCGAATACATCTACGATCATACCACCTTTGGTTCTTGATTTGATGTAGCCTTTTACAATTTCTTCATTTTCAAGGGCTTCATTTACTTTACCCCAAGCTTTAAGCTGACGTGCACGTTTGTGCGATAATAGTAATTGTCCGTTTCTGTCTTCTTTACGAACTACCATTACTTCTACTTTGTCACCAACTTTTAATTCGGGATTGTAACGAAATTCATTACTTGGCAGTACACCCTCTGATTTTGAATTAATATCAATAATTACATCGCGGTCAGTAATGTCGGTTACTGTACCTTCAATTAATTCGTTTTCGTCAAGAACTTTGATTTTTTCCTCAACTAATTTTTCAAATTCTAATAATTTTTCGTCTTTAATGGGTTCGATACCTTGTTCATAGGCTTCCCAATTAAATTCTTCTAAAAATTTTTGAGGGTCTTGTTGTTCTACAACTTCTTGTTTCACTTCTTCTTGAAGTTCTTCGTTTTTTTGATTTTCTTCAGACATGCTGATAAAATATTTGTATTTCATTCTGATTCGGAGTGTTAAACATATCAAAATGAAAGATGTTATAAATTGATTTTCAGTATTAAAAGCTATCCAACTCCGTCATGTAAATAGCGCTTGCAAATTTATAAAAAAATATTAATATATATATGTATAAAAAATAATTTATTTTTTTCTTGATTTGTAACGTTTTTTTGTTGTATCTTTGCATCACAATATCGCGGGATAGAGCAGTAGGTAGCTCGTCGGGCTCATAACCCGAAGGTCGCTGGTTCGAGTCCAGTTCCCGCTACTACAAGGATCATCTAATAATAATTGGGTGATCTTTTTTTTTGAAATATTTTTTTTACTTCGCTTGATTTCAGCCTAAAACAGATTTGTTATTGAATTTCATAATATTTTCTAAAAAAAACAAACAGCTTATCACATAGTTTATAGTAAAAGTAGGGATATGATAAAACAAATGGCTGTCTCGTGTATTGAGACAGCCATTTTTAAAATTGGTAACAGCTTATTTTGTTTAAATTGTTGCTATATTTATTTTTTAGTTCTTGGTACGAATTCTTTGAAAAATCCTTCTTTTTCAAGCTCTTTAATTTCACTTTCTTTAAATAAGTGACGAATAGCCTCCATTCTGTGAGGATTTCTTAATTGACCATAAACCCAAAAATAGATGTCTTGCATTTTTGATTTAGGTGCAAACCATTTTCCTTGCGGATTTTTGCTTTTGCTATATCTGAATTTTTTCCATACTTTAACACGGTCTTTAATCTTAGTTGGTTCAACCCATTTGCGTTCATCACCAAATCTTGCTTTCCAAACTTCATTAAGTTCTTCTTTTTCTTTTTTAGTGTATAAATCTCTTTTGGGGAGAATTGTTTGATTAAAACGAGTGATATATCTAGGTTTGACAGGATCTTTATCTTCCCTAAGTTGTTTGGTAAATCGTTTTAATAAATCTTTTGGTTCGTTACTGTGCATTGAAAAATCGAATCCCATTTCATAAATTTCTTGAATGACATCGAATTTTTTATGCGCTCTAAGGTCTGTTAGGTATGTTCCTAAGTTTTTGCCTTTGTACTTAAATCTGTGGTTTACTTGAATTTTAGCGCCTTCTTTGATGGCTTCTTCTAAAAGTTTAAACCACTTTTCTTTTGCTGATAGTTTTTTTGTTCCCATAAGAATAATTTTTTAATAATGTTGTCGAAAATTTTTGTTTGTTTTATTAAGCTGTTGTTAAGTATGCAATATTACAAAATATTTTTTAAAAATCACAAATTTTAACATTTATATTTTTTATTGTAAATATCTATCGCTGCTTATTTCGTTTTGTTAATCAATCTGTTTGCTTCATTTTTGGCATTATTAATCAACGACATTCCTTTTTGTTTGGCATTATCAATTAGCAGTTTCCTTTTATTTTGCGCTGCGCTACTTAATTTATTCGCATTTTTAGCAGCTTCTTTGTTTAATTTTTCTGCAAGTTTCTTTGCCGCCATTTTCTTTATAAAATCATTTCCTGCTTTCTTAATCAATTCATCTCCTTGTTTTTTGGCTTCATTTTTCAGTTTATCACCGGCTTTTTTGGCTTCTATTACTAAATTATCCCCTTGTTTTTCGGCTTCGGCAATTAAATTATCTGCTTGTTTTTGAGCATTTTGTATAAGCTGATCTGCTTTTTGTTGCATTTCGGCACTAATTTTTTCTTTTCCGTCATCAATAACTTCATTGACTTTATCTGTAACAACTTTGGTTATTATTTCTTCTGTTGAACCGCTTTCGTATCCTGAAATAATCGGTTTAATTTTCGGATGGATAAAATCACCGGATATTTTAAATTGCATTTTTATTATTTGAGGTAATTCTGCTTTCAATCCGATTTTATCCAGATTGCCTATCAAATTCGATAATATTTGATTAGCTTTTGTGCCCAATTTATCTTTTGGAATATCAAGATTTAGCGTTAAATCTATTTGTTTGTCTAAATTGACTTTTCCGCCTAATTGTGCATTCATATCATTTAGTTTAAACGAGAAAGGTTTAATATCCATATTGCCTTTATCAATCGTAAATTTTGCTTTTATTTGATCAATAGTAGCTTCATTTAGTTCGGGTATTTTTACTAGACCGGCTATTTTTTGCAAAACATCTATTCCTTTTACTTTGATATTGTCAGTATTGAAATTTCCCGAGGCATTCATCGTATTGAATATGGGACTCATTTTGTTGTCAATATCGACTTGCATTGTTATATCCGAAAAGAATTTTCCTTTGATTTTTTTTAAAACAGGTGCGTAATTATTAAAACTGCTAAATGTATTTGCCGATTCTAAAATCGAAAGCTTTTTCATTTTCATACCAAAACTTGATTTTGCCAATTCGCTTGACGTGTCATACGTGCCTTCTAGTTCTAATTGTCCGTCTAGTGTTTTCATTAGCACGGTTGATAATTCCGCCTTTTGATTATGAACGCTAATGCTTCCTTTAACATCGTTTAGCATCATATTGTCATATTTTACCTTAGTTGCTTTTGCCGCAAATGTTGCTTCTATGTTTTTTGGAATTTTTATCGTTTCGATTGTGGTTTCAGGGCTTTCTGTTTTGCTTGTTTCTTCGCTCATAAATTCATTCATATTCAAGTAATTAGAAAACATACTAAAATCTGCTTTTAACAGCTTGTCTTTTTTTAAGAAATAGCTGATATAATTACTTATACTTCCTTTGATATTAAAGTCGCTTTCGCCTACTTTAAGTTCAAATTGATTTACTGACAAAGCCTTAGGACTTACATTTATTTGAGCTTTTGATATATCTATTGGATAAGGCAGTGAATCTGATGCAAATTTTAAATCTGTCAAGTTAAAAAATCCTGATGCTTTAAACTTATCGTAATTTTGCTTTTCAATAGCAGAAACCTGTCCGTTTAGCAATAAATCGGCATCAAGTAAACCTTCCAATTTTGTAATTTCAGGTATATGAAGCGCTTTTTTTATTTTAGAAAAATCTATTTTACCCAAAAATTTTGCGTCAATATACGGATCAGTCATGGGGTTGTGAATTTTTAATCTTCCGTCAACTGTATTTTGGGCAATTGTAAAATGTATTTTAGGCAAATTAATGCTTGTTTTATCTAAATTTTTTCCGCCCGGAAAACTAATTTGGCTACTAGCATTTACATTATTGACAGATTCGGACAAGTCAGGGTATTTTATATAGCCATCTTTAATGTTAAAATTAACACCGAAAGCAGGATAATTTGCTTCGTTGAAAGTACCTTTTACAAAACCACTCAAATCCGCTGTGCCCTTAGTTTCTATGTTTTGCATATCCGGCAAATAATATTTTGGCACTAAGGATAATAATTTGCGCAATTCATTTTGTTTGGTTTTGTATGAGATGTCCATATCAATATCATCGGCTTTTAATTCAAACATCATATTAGATTGCAGGTTTAAGTCATTGATTTGCAAATCGATATCTTTCATAGTATATTTCGAAAAGTTGTTTTCGATAAACATTTTCATATCGATATTCGTTTTTGCCTTATTAATATAATGTATATTATCAAAAACTACATCAAAATTTTCGGAATAAGTTTGCGTGTCTAATTGATAATTATCTCCCGAAAATTCGCCTGTTCCTGTATGATTAATGCCAAGCATTTTCAATTTTAGTTTTGTTGCCTCATCATCATAACTAATATTCGAATTAGTTAACGAATAAGACTTAATCCTTATAGTATATTCCTTTTCGGTCTTATTATTATCATTATTGTCTGATTTGGCAATATCATAATTAGCTTTTCCGTTTTTAAGCACTTTGATATTTACATTTGCGCCGTCAATAGCAATTTTTAGTATTTCTAAATCTTCATTAACCAATAATTTTTTGGCATTCAAACTCATCGAAAAATTGTCTATTTGTGCAAGTTTTATTTTGTCAAACTCTTCAATTCCTTCGACAGAAATGTTGTCAATACTTACGTGCAGATTAGGAAAATCTTTTAACAATGATAAAGAGACCTTTTGGTAGTCTATTTTGGCATTGACCGAATTGTTTATTTCCTCTTTGATGAATTTTTCAATGTCATCTTTCAATAAATACGGAATAGTAATAAGTGTAACTAATAGGACAAATAGTACGCTGAATGTAATTTTTAATATTTTTTTCATTGGTTCTTTATATATTTATTGCAAAATTAAGTAAATAATTTGATTTATTGAATAAGAATTGCTTTAATTTAGAATCATTCTAAATATAATATATTTATGTATAAATGTCATTTTTTTGATATCTTTGACGCAACTAAAAAAATGTTAAAAAAATTAATATAATCTTAACTCTTATGAAAAAAAGCAAGATGATTTTGAAGATTAATTCGATGAAGAATTTCGGGTTAATTTTATTGCTACTGATGAGTATTTCCGTTTTTGCAAATGGCAACTCGTTGGGTAGTAAATTAGATTTTGCCACAGTAGCGACAAACGTTGCCGCACAAGCAAAAGAATCCGGAGACGATGCTAAAAAAGCAACGCCTAAGAAGGAAGCGAATAAGGAAGTTGCAACAACAAGAGATTATGACAAGATTGATTCCGATTTTGTAGGAATAGGTCCCGGCAACAATACAGTGCCGTTTATCATTGCTTTTGTTGTTTTTCTTTTTGCCACGATTATGGGAAGAAGAAAAAAATGTAAAGCAAAAATTGCGATGGTAATAGTTTCTTTACTAGCCCTTGCTTATGTTGCCAAGATAACTTATACAGAAGCGCGAGCCTTAGGGCGTCAGCAAGGTTATGCGCCTGTGCAACCTATTTGGTTTTCGCATCAAGTACATGCCACACAAAATGGTATTGATTGTGAGTATTGTCACGTCGATGCGCGTACCAGCCGTCATGCAGGTGTGCCTAGTTTAAATGTATGTATGAATTGTCATAACCAAGTAAAAGAAGGAAGCGTTTCAGGTAAAAAAGAAATTGCCAAAATTTATGAACACTTAGGTTATAATCCTACGACAATGCAATATGACAAACCCGGCAAACCAATTGAGTGGATAAAAGTACACAATCTGCCGGATCACGTTTACTTTAACCATGCACAACACGTACAAGCAGGTAAAGTAGAGTGTCAAGAATGTCACGGTCCTGTCGAGAAAATGAACCGTGTAGTAGAATATACTGAGTTTGCAATGGGCGATTTTTGTTTAGATTGTCACCGTAAACGTGGTATTGATACATCAAATCCTTATTACAAACACTACAAATTTAAGGATGTAAAAGAAGGAGAGGAAATAACAGTTGATAAAATCGGAGGTGCCGATTGTTCATCTTGTCACTATTAATAATATATAAGGTATAAAACATATACAGATGAAAAAATATTGGAGAAGTTTAGAAGAATTAGAAAGCATCAACAAAAATGAAGTTGTTGAGCCATCAGTTGAATTTTCGACAGAAGGTCTTTCTAAAGACGAAATAAAAAATAAATATGTTTCGAATCGTAGAGATTTCCTTAAACTATTAGGATTTTCTACAGCTTATGCAGTAGCAGCGACAAGTTGTCAACAACCTGTTCGTAAAGCTATTCCGTTTTTGCAACGTCCCGAAGAAATTACACCGGGAGTAGCCAACCATTACGCAACAACTTTACTGACTAACGATGATTATGCCAGTGTTGTCGTAAAAGTAAGAGACGGACGTCCTATCAAAATTGAAGGAAATAAATTGTCAAAAATAACGCAAGGCGGTACCAATGCTCGTGTGCAAGCAGCTATCTTAGATTTGTATGACACAGCACGCTTACAATACCCTGTAAAAGACGCCAAAGAAACAAGCTGGAAAAATGCCGATGCCGAAATAATCAAAGGTTTAGAAGCCGCAGCAGCAGCCAATCAAAAAATCTATATTTTAGCCGGTACAGTTATCAGCCCCTCAACACGCAAGTTGTTTGAAGATTTTAAAGTAAAATATCCAACTGCCGAAGTTGTATATTCAGACCCTGTA
>CAZSBI010000228.1:0-7517 GCA_964604735.1 uncultured Flavobacteriaceae bacterium
TTTGTAATTTATAATTGGCTCAAAGTTACAAAAAAAATCAGTTTGAAAATGTAATATGTTGATAAGCACCCAAATCCGGTGTAGTGGTCCTGCTAATGCCCGAAATATCAAGTGGTACTAACAACGAAGTAGCAGCATCTCCTTGATTTATAGCAGGTGAGCTGTCACCAATTGCCATTTTGTTTTCTCTACTGTCTTCAAAGATGGGGGCTTGGTTCAAAATAATATTCTGATAGTGACCGCTATCGCCGAAATCGACTTCCGAAATGCCTGAAAAACGATGTTGCGGGTCGTTAAAACGAATTAATGTATTTTTGATTTGATAGTTAAAATTGACACCCGCTTGATTGATATTATCTAAAAAGAATTCAATACTGCTATTGCCGTAAATTATTGAATTTGAGATATTTAATTTATCTAAATTGGAGACGTAAGTGGCGTCAGTCGTTTCTATATAGTTGTTGACATAAATAGCCCCCGATTTTTCGTTGCGAATGCCGCCTCCAAAATTGGCAAATGTACAATGTTTAAAATCGTAGCTGCCACCCAATTGCAGATTAACGGCGGATAGCCCAAAGTTGTTCATCACTAAATTTTCGCCGTTGATAATGGTTTTGACAGCATAGATGCCGACCAGACTGTGATTGAATATTTTAGTGTTTTTTATGGTCAACATCGGATTAATATCATCGGTAGGGTGGGCAATTATGCCAACTGTGGCATTTTTGATAACGGCATAATCAATTACATTGTTTTTGCTGTTTTCTCGCAACCAAATATAGTTCCACATGCCTGCACGATTTTCGTAATCGGGTTCCATTCTGTCATCTTCAAAAATGACTTCGTGTCCTAATGCGCCATTGACTTGCAGGGAGGCATCTTCCCATACAATTAATCCGGAATTGAAATGAAAATACAGATGTGCATCTTGCTCAATTGTCAATGTTTTGCCTTGTGGAACAGCCATATGTCCGTAAATAACAATGGGCTTATCTGCTGTCAAAGTGGTATTGTCGGGCAAAAAGAAACCTGAAATTTTGCTGGTTTCGCCTGTATTAGGGTCGGTGTATATGGTAAGCGAGTCTTTGCTACCGTCAGGAAAGCGTTCGGGGTACAAAAACAAAGCATCTTTGACAAAAGAAACCAATAAAATATCATCTGTTTTTCCGGCATCTTCAATAATGAGTTTTTCTTCATAAACAGGGCTTGCCAATTGGTTGATATCGGCGGTTACTTCTACAAAAATAAAGATACTGTCTTTGGCATGTATCAGTACGTCTTCTACTGATTTTCCGCTAGTGCCATCTACATTTAAACGATAAAAAGATTGTTGTCCATTGGCTAAACGAATGCTGTTAAGTGTGATGTCTTTGTCGGTGGTATTATAGACTTTGACACGGTAAGTTCGTGAAGCAATATTGGTAAAAACAGAATCTAAAAGCAAGGTGTCTTTTTCAATTCTAAAATCGCCATTGCCGACCATCGTGTTAAAATCTTTCCGGCACGAAGCGCTAAGAAAGATAAAAAATAGTATGACAGACGATATAATTACTTTTTGCATAACAAATTTGTTCTTGTCTAAGACAACGTAATTTATGGTTGAATTATTTCAATCTCAAACATTTTATCCCATCTTTTTCCGGTAATAAACAAATGTTTTGTTTTTTTGTCATAAGCAATACCGTTGAGTACATAATCATGGACGTTTTGTGGCGGAATTTTGACTTGTTTTACCAAATCGGAAAAGTCGATAATATTTTCAATGGCACCTGATTCGGGATTGATTACAGCAACGGCGTTTTTCATCCAGATATTACTGTAAATCTTGCCATCTACCCATTCTAACTCGTTGATTTTAGTTATTTTATGGCTGTTTGTGTAAATGTTGATATAATCTTCTTCTTTAAATCCCTTCGGATTGATTATCCAGATTTTTTCGCTACCGTCAGATTGATATAATTTTGTGCCGTCATTGCACAATCCCCAACCTTCTGAGGTATGATTGAGTTTGTAATCTTGGATTTTTTGCAATTGCAAATCGTAGGCAAATACCTTTCCGTTTTGCCAAGTCAGTTGGTAAATAGTATCGTTTAAGATGCTGATACCTTCGCCAAAATAACGTCTTTCTAAATCGACTTGTGCATAAATTTTGCCTGTCTTATAATCTATTTTTTTGATTTTAGACTCGCCGTTTAGTCCGGTGCTTTCGTATAAAGTATCTTTGTAAAATTCGTAGCCTTGCACAAAATCACTTGGATTGTGTTCATAGGTTTTGACAAGTTGGTATTTTAATAATTTAGGTTTGATACCCGAAAATAATTCAATACTTATCTTTTTTGTAAAAACCGGCTGATTGTCTTCAAAAAAATCCAAGCGTATCTCATGTAAACCTAATTTGAATGAATTGTCAAGTGTAAAACTAAGGGTGTTTTGATAGGGTATTTTTTGTAGAGATTTACCATCAATCAAAATTTCAACATTATCGATGTTGCTGTTGTTTATATTATTGATATTCAGTACAATATCTTTGTTTTGTTCAGCCTTGTTAGATAGTTTTACATCGAGTTTTATTTCATTATTGCAAGAGAGTAAACTAATGCTAAATAGAATTATTAATATTTTTTTCATCACAAATTAAGAATTAAGAAAAAAAACCATTGAAGTAATCTATTCAATGGTTTTTTATAAAATTATACATTACATGTTAAGCATCTGTTTTGACTAAATCTCGAACAGGCTTGTTCATGATGAGGTCTAAATACAGATTGACTTGGTCTTTTAGATTTTTTCTATGCGAAATAAAATCGAGGAATCCGTGTTCTAATACAAACTCAGAACGTTGAAAACCTTCGGGTAGGTCTTGTCCGGTGCCATCTTTGATGACCCTTGGTCCTGCAAAGCCAATCAATGCGTTTGGTTCGGCAATATTGATATCGCCCAACATGGCAAACGAAGCTGTTGTGCCGCCTGTTGTAGGGTCTGTGAGTAGTGAAATGTAAGGAACATTATGCTTGTTCATACGCGCAATAGCAGCAGAGGTTTTAACCAATTGCATTAGCGAAATAGCTGCTTCTTGCATACGAGCACCTCCTGATTTGGAAACCATAATCAATGGAGTTTTGGTATCGACGGCATGATCCATAGCACGAGCAATTTTTTCGCCTACTACTGATCCCATTGAGCCACCGATAAAGCTAAAGTCCATAGCAACAACAATTAAATCATTTCCTTTTGATTTTCCTATAGCAACACGTACAGCATCATTTAATTTTGTTTTTTTATACGCTGCTTTTAAGCGCTCGCTGTATTTTTTTGTGTCTTGAAATTTCAAAGGGTCTTTTGATTTCATAGTTGCCCATAGCTCATTAAATTCGCCATTGTCAAAAAAGATATTAAAATATTCCTCACTGCCTATTCGCATGTGGTAGTCATCTTCGGGGCTGACATAAAGATTTTCAATAAGAACATCTTTATCTACTATTTTTCCTGAGGGTGTTTTATACCATAAACCTTTCGGCATATCTTTCTTTTCGGAAGTTGGTGTAATAACACCTTTTATTTTTCTTTTAAACCACGACATAATATATTATTTAGTTTGTTTGATTAGTTTGTTTATTGTAGCGTATCGACATTATTTAAGTCTTCAAAAGCGCGTTTCAATCGTTTAATAAAGGTCAATTCGCCTTCGCGTAGCCACTTACGCGGGTCGTAATACTTTTTGTTGGGAAGTTCATCTCCTTCCGGATTGCCAATTTGCGATTTCACATAGTCTGCTTTTTCGATAAAATAGTCGCGTACGCCTTCCATAAAAGCGTATTGGGTATCGGTATCGATATTCATTTTGATAACGCCATAACTGATAGCGTCTTTAATATCTTTTAGCTCGGAGCCACTGCCGCCATGAAATACAAAATTAACAGGTTTGTCTTCGGTATTGTATTTTTTGGCGATATAAGCTTGTGAGCTTTTTAGAATATCAGGGCGCAAAACTACATTGCCCGGTTTATATACTCCGTGCACATTTCCAAATGAAGCTGCTACTGTAAAATAAGGGCTTATCTTGTTTAGTTCTTCATAAGCATAAGCTACTTCTTCGGGTTGTGTGTATAATTTATCCGTATCTACATCGCTATTATCTACACCATCTTCTTCGCCTCCGGTTATACCCAATTCAATTTCGAGATGCATATCCAAAGCCTTCATTCGTTCTAAATATTTTTTACTGATTTCGATATTTTCTTCGATGGGTTCTTCGGACAAATCGAGCATATGTGAACTAAATAACGGTTTACCGTTTTCTTTGTAAAATTGTTCACCGGCATCTAATAAGCCGTCAATCCAAGGTAATAATTTTTTGGCAGCATGATCTGTATGTAGTATTACAGGTATGCCGTAAAGTGCAGCTACATCATGAACATGCTTAGCGCCGGCAACAGCACCTGCAATGGCAGCTTTTTGTGCCTCGTTAGACAGACCTTTGCCTGCATTAAAGTGTGCGCCTCCATTTGAAAACTGAATAATAATAGGCGCATTCATATACTTGGCTGTTTCAAGTGCCGCATTTATTGAGTTAGACCCAACTACGTTTACAGCAGGTATGGCAAACCCTTTTTCTTTGGCATAAGCAAACAATTCTTGTAGCTTTTTGCCGTATATAATTCCCGGTCGAAATTTCATAGTTAATATTTTTTAATTGGTAAAAGTACTGATTTTTTTTAAAATGTCTGCTTTCTTGAATTTTGTTTTTTATTTTTTAACACTTTTTTATACATGAATTTATCATTTTCTAATAATATACTTTGCTTTATTACACAATAGCTTATTTATGTAAGTGTAAAAATATCTTTCTCATTCTAAAAAAAATATTGTATTTTCGTTAATCAAAAATAATAATATGCTCTTAGAACTAAAAACATTTTTAATCTATTCGGTTTTGCTAATTGCCGTAATGCTAGTAGCGGAGATAGCATACAGATGGCTAAAACTGTCTAGCGAATGGACGCGCAAGATAGCGCATGTAGGTTCCGGAATAGTAGCGTTGACATACCCTGAGTTTATACAATCACATTGGATTGTGTTGGCATTGACAATTAGTTTTATCGTAATATTGTACGCGTCAAAAAAAATGGGATTATTTCAATCTATTTTTTCCGTTGAACGCAAATCTTATGGCGAAATTCTTTTTGTAGTCAGCACTTGGCTTTTATTTTTATTGTTTAAATATACCGGCGATAGCAACTATTATATGATTCCTTTTGCCCTAGTAGTGTTTGCCGACCCCGCTGCCGCATTGGTAGGAAAAAATTTGCCCTTAAAAAAATATACAATTTTTGGAAACAGCAAATCAATAGGTGGTTCATTGGCTTTCTTTTTGACGGGCATTGCTATTGTTTTAGGTACCGGCTTATTTGCAGAACACTATCTTTTTTCAATAGTATTTGTAGTGGTACTTACTTTTGTCGAAGCAGTTTCTTTCAAAGGTTGGGACAATTTTACCATTCCTTTTGTAGCAGTCCTAATGCAATATGTTATTTTTAGTATTATTTAGATGAAAACAATTACCATCACAGGTTTAGACGGCACAGGCAAGACGACTTACAGCAAATTTTTGCAAAGCAAATTGCCCAATACCAGCATTGTTTCCGTGTGGGATATTATCATCAATCCCGAATATAAAGTTTGGTCAATATATCAATACCCGCCAAATGTAGAGCAATATGTGATGAATTTAACACCTGCAAGTCGTAGTTTATTTATTTTTCATGCTTTTAATGAAGCTTACCAAAGAGCAATGCAATCACAAGCCGATTATCTTATTTTCGATTCGCATTGGTACAAATATTGGGCAATAGAGCAGGCGATGGGTGCGCCCAAACACTTAGGACAATTTTTAAGCACCCAATATAAACACGCTGATATTACTTTTTGTTTAGAATTGTCAATAGAGGAAGTGTTACAGCGCAAAAAAACAATTTCCTTGTATGAAAGTGGTAACAAAAACAAAGTAGATGTCAATAATTTTATCAAAATACAGCAATCTGCCCAAAAAATCATTCGTGATATTTTACCCAATGATACATTATATATATATACGGCAGAAAATATAGAATCTATTCAACAAATGATTTGGAAGCAAATACAAAAACAATTCAATTTATGATACGAGTCAATGAGCTTTTAGATTTGTTTCAAAATGAATTGCAAGATATTTATCCCAAGCAAGAAATTAAGGCAATGTTTTTCCAATTGACCGAACATTATAATAACACGAAACGAATAGATTTAAGTTTAAATCCGGATTTGTCAGTCAATCAAGAAAAATACTTATCTGCATTAAATGAATTAAAAAAACACAAACCCCTACAATATATAATCGGCAAAAAAGAGTTTTACGGTTTGTCTTTCCTAGTAAATAATAAAGTGTTGATACCACGCCCTGAAACCGAAGACTTGGTCGATTGGATTATTGCGGATAATAAACATAAATCAAATCTAAGTATTCTGGATATTGGCACAGGCAGTGGCGGCATAGCCATTGCTTTGGCAAAACACTTGCCCGATGCCAAGATTACAGCCCTTGACATTTCAGAACAAGCCCTAGAAGTGGCGCAAAAAAATGCAGAACAACATAAAGTATCTATAGATTTTAAACAAATTGATATTTTAAAACAAGACCAATGTCAACAACATTTTGATATTATTGTCAGCAATCCCCCCTATGTCAGAGAGCAAGAAAAAAAACTAATGCGAAAAAACGTCTTAGATTACGAACCGCATACAGCGCTATTTGTTTCCGACAATAATCCTTTGTTGTTTTATGAAAAAATCATCGATGTTTTCCTGAAGAAAAATACGACAAATGACTTATTGTATTTTGAAATAAATGAATTCTTAAAAAATGACTTAATTACACTTTTGAAGAAAAAAAATCTGCTTAATTTTCATTTTAAAAACGACTTTTTCGGCTCTAACAGAATGTTAAAAATACATCAATAATACAATAATTATTAGTTTTAAATAAAGTATTTTAAAAAAAAAGCAGTATTTTGTGTAACATTCTGCTTAATTGTCATTGTAGCTGTGATTTTATTAAGGTATTGATAAATGTTAATAAATAGCAAATTTTACTGATTAATATTAGCATATATTTATATATTTTTTAGTATCATTTCGAAATGATAGATGTGCTGAGTTTTTAGTGTATTTATTCTAAAAAATATTGCAAAAGAAGGGAGATTCTTTTACAATTGTATGGAGTGCCTGATTATACATATTGTATAAATAAGGAATGAACTGTAATAGACCTTTGTGTCTAAGATAAAAATTAATGTATGAATTTATTAATAACTAAAAATAATAATTTATGAAAGATTATTACAATCAAACAAAAGAAAAACCTACAATAAGGAAGTTTAGAGGTATCTTTACCTTGCTTCTGTTTTTAGGTTTATTATTAACGGGTATGCCAACGGTGTATGCTCAAGACACCGATGGTGACGGAGTCGCCGATTCGGTCG
>CAZSBI010000229.1:0-4690 GCA_964604735.1 uncultured Flavobacteriaceae bacterium
AAAAATAATATGAGGCGCCGGTCTCTACCGAAATCAGAAAATTTTCTGCAATTTTGTATTTGACGCCTAACATCATAGGGATACCCAGTGTTGCGCCATTGTAGTTGATATCATTTCCATTTGACATTCGTATTTGTCCGCTATATTGTGCTACAAGAAGTCCTGAAAACATATAAGGAGAGAATCTGCGAGCGCCTTTTTGTCTGATATAGGGATTTCTGGGGAAAAATTTATACTCAATACCCAGCGACAAATCTAATGAAGAGCCCGAAAAAGAAAGCTTTCTTAATCGCCTCCCTTGACTCTCCGATTCTAAGTCGTTGGCATACAAGGAGATGTAATTAAGATTCATTCTACCCGAAAACCACGGATTAATCACGCTGGTATAAAAAATACCGCCACTTAATTTGTTTGGATAAAAATATGTTTCGCGCCCTATATCACCAATATAATTAGCACCTCCGATTGAAAGTCCCAGTTCGTGTTGCTGCGCATAAGTTGTTCCTATTGAAAATAACAGGAAAAATAATACTATTTTTAATCTCTTCATTGTTCAATTTTGTATAGTTTGCAAATATAGTAATAAAACTAAAATCAACAACGCAGTTTTATGCCAATTATTGAGCTTATTGAAGCATTTCCGTATTTTTGTTAATAATTAATTACTTTTGCACGACAAAAACACACCGTTCAATGAAAAAACTAAAAAACAGCGAGCTTAACAGAAAAAAGATTGATGAATTTAAACAGGCAGAAAAATCGCCTATTATCATCATTTTGGACAACATCAGAAGTTTAAATAATATAGGTTCCGTTTTTAGAACCGCCGATGCTTTTTTAGTAAAAAAAATATATCTATGCGGTATTACGGCAAAACCACCACATAAAGACATTAATAAAACTGCGCTTGGCGCTACCGATTCTGTTGATTGGGAATATGTTGAAGACACCCATAACTTGATCAAAAAATTACAAGCAGAGAATGTCAAAGTAATTAGTATTGAACAAGTAGAGAAACCTATTTTGTTGCAAGATTTTTCTCCTAAGAAGGACAAAACATACGCACTCGTTTTCGGTAACGAAGTAAAAGGTGTGCAACAAAGCGTTGTTGACGACTCAGATTATTGTGTAGAAATACCCCAATTTGGCACCAAACATTCATTTAATATTTCGGTAAGCGCCGGTATTGTAATGTGGGATTTATTCAGCAAACTAAAACTGTAATTTACCTGACAATCGTCATTTTTTCGTATCTTTGCAAAAATCGATAAAAAAATATATTATGTCAGAAACAAAAAAATATCCGAAACTAATGATTATCCTTCATTGGGCAACCGTTATTTTAGTAGCCTTAGAAATTTACAAAGGTATTACTATGGAAGATTTTGAATTTAACGAAACAAATTTTCATTTGTATAAAAGTCACGCGCTATTAGGCGTTATCATAATGATTTTGACTATTATTCGCTTTTTTGTTAAAAGAAAAAATATTAATAATTTGCCTAACGAGATTGAATATTACAGTGCCGGACATAAAACGCTTGTCAATACAGCACTCAATTTAATATATTTCTTGCTCATTACCACACCTATTGTAGGCTTTGTAATGGTTTATCAGACCGGCACAATGGGTTATTGCTCCGGTGGAGATTTCCCTGTTGATGTTCATTTTAACGAAACACTTGAATCGATACATAAATTTATGTTTATTTCACTTGCTGCTTTAATAGTCATGCACGTTGGAGGTGTATTTATGTATATCATTAAAACCAAAGACAATATACTAAAACGTATGTGTATGTTGATAAAATAAAATTTTTATTCAATAATACAAGACGAGGCGTTGCTATGCAACGCCTCGTCTTGTATTATTTGTTTTTGTATTATTCTTCAGAGTCTTTAATACCGGGCAAAATAGATCTTAAATCTTGTGCCTTGTGTATTAAAATCGGAATATGTGCCGAACATATTTCGTATTGTTTTCCTTGATACTCGAATGATAATAAGGGCATTTCGTCTGATGTTGCTTTGCAAACCAAGCATTCTTTTTGATGTTCTTTGTTCATTTATATTTCTCTTTTGGTTATTATTTCTATTTTAATCTCAATTTTATCGGGTACTGTCCAACCGTTTTCTTCGTCAGAATAGGGTCTTTGCGGAGACATTCTATAAACACCCCAGTCAGTTCTGTCTAATACAATACTATCTGATGTCATTATTAATTCATCATTTTCTACTGTTATTTGGGCATTAAAAGTTATACAATTTGTAATACCGTGCATGGTAAAATCACCGGTTACTTTATAAAGCTTATCTTCTATTTTTTTAACACTTATCAGTTTAAAAGCCGAAAATGGAAACTTTTTATCTTCAAAAAATTCATCTTTCAATGTATTTTCAAAAATCATAACTGCTGTTCCATACTCCTTTGCACTCATATCTAAATCTTTGATACTGTGCATGTCTATATAAAACAATCCGGTTTCGATACTGTCTTTTTGTAATACAAATCCGCCGTCAACAAGTTTGATGCTACCGCTGTGCTTATCACATTTCCATAAGACTTTACTTTGAAGTGTATCAAGTCGAAAAAAAGTGTTTTCGACATCTTGTGCCAATGCTTTTGAAACGAAAAGGATTATCAATAACACGAAAAATATCAATTTTTTCATCATCTAAATCTTTTAATAGACCTTATTTATCAGTTCGTTGTATGTCTTGCCATATACCTGTTGCCATACCGTTTTCGTCGATAAACGGTTTGATGACATCGGGGATATTTTTGGCGCCTTTCAGGTTTGTATTTTCAAACTCGGTGCCAAAAAAGTAACAATCTTTGAGATCGGCTCCACTAAAATCGCAGCCTTGTAAGTGTCCGCCTTGAAAATTAGCGTGACGTAATTTTGCATTGATAAATGTAGATCCTTCAAGACCGCCTCCTGTAAAATCGGCATAAGAAAAATCGGTGCTGTCTAAGGTCGATTTTTTTAGCACGGCGCGGATTAATCTTGCTTTAACTGCTTTTGAACCGGTAAAATCTGCTCTGACAAATTCGGTGTCTTTCATCAATGCGCCGGTCATATCGCAATTACGCATCTTGGCAAAACGCCCTTCCATACCGAACATATTGGCGCCTCTAAAAGTAGAATTTGAAAGATTTGCATAATTAACATGCACATGAAACAAGCGTGCTTGATCAAAATTACAATTCATCAAATAAGCACCTGCAAACAAAGACCAACGAATGTCGGCTGCTCTAAAATCACTTCCTTCCAAATGCATATTATCACATTTAGCCGAACGGAATGAAGCACCGCGAAAATCGCCTTTTTTGATACTTAAATGTTCCCAATAAACTCTGTCAAGGCTATCTAATCTAAAATCATCGCCATCGGCAGGAACGGAAACAATTCCCTCGTAACGTTCCATACCATTGTCGAGTTTAATTATAGAATCTATTTCGTCTTGAGTTAAATAATTAATCAGTTTCGGAATATTTGTTGTGTCAGACTCTACACCCAAATCTTCTTCTTTTCCACCGAGTGAATTACAAGAAAGAAATATAAATCCGAAAATTATAGCTGAAATAAAAATTTTTGATTTCATAATCAATTTATTATGATATTGTTTTATACAACATCGTGGCTTTTAAAGTATCTATTTCCTAATAAAGCAAAAACAAATCCTATAACAAAAGGATAGGTTAATGAATATATAATAAAAGTTGTACGGCTAACCGTATCTAAAACATAGTATGATACCGAACCCATAACGGTTAGTTTAGGATCAAAAAGAATTAGACTGCCTGTACGAAATACTTGTAGGGGATTAAACAAACTTGCTCCGATAACCATTTCGGGATTGATACGCATTTTAAGCATCATACCTATCAATAAAATATCCATAAAAGCCACTAAAAACAGCCAAATAACAAAGGCTGTACTCAATGCCATTTCTTGCGACTTGGTAATTGTTGACAAGAACATACTTAAACCTAAAAAGAAAAATACCATAACTGCCAGTAAGGCACTATATAATACAAATAAATCCCAAGGCACATCTAAATTTACTATCAATCCCCATAAAGCAGCGCCTAAAAAAGCTATAAATACGGGAACGTATATCACGAAGAAACGTCCTAAAAATTTGCCCCAATAATAACTCGAAAACGAGATAGGTAATGATAATTGATACTCTAACACACCATTTTCTCTATCACCTACTACTGAACGCACTGTTGATATTAGCACGTAAATAGGCAAAATTACCATACTTACTTGCATAAATGTAATCATCAAGCGACTTAGTCCTACAAAACCAACTACTTGCGATTCGGTAATACCTGTTGCAAACATAACGGCAACAAATCCGCCAAATAGCAAACTATAAATCCAAAATGATTTGGAACGCAAGTTTTGTTTAATGTCTGTTTTTAATATTTGTAATAATGTACTGTTCATTTTTCTTATTTTTTTTCTATTAGCTTTTGGCTTTCAACGCCAAACATTCTTAGCTTTTACCTCATTCCTTTTACCTTGCCCTACAAAACCCACACGAAAGAATTCGTGCGGTAGCGGAAATAATACCACTCTCAACTTCGGTCTTCCTGCTTCGATCTTCCGACTTCTCACTTCCGACTTCATCCTCACTTTTACTTTTACCTCGCTCCTTTCTCCTCAATGTTTTGTCA
>CAZSBI010000230.1:0-11815 GCA_964604735.1 uncultured Flavobacteriaceae bacterium
ATGACATCAGATTTGTCATTTGAATACCCTTTGCAAAAAGCAGCATTTGGACTTGACTTAATTCAAGATCAAAATGGTCCCTTGTCTAAGTACACAGGAAATTTAAAGTTCTCTTATGATTTAGAATTATCTTTTACAACATATTTATCATTAGGGGTAAATGTTGGAGTTTATAATAATCAATTTAATATCAACAAGTTAAAAATTAGAGATCAAGGTGAAGATTTGTTTGCCAATAGCGTTGATGAAATAAATTATGATGTTGGTGTAGGCGCATTCTTTTATAGTGAAACATGGTATTTAGGATTATCAACAACTAATTTGAATATGCAAAAATATTATCCTAAGCTTACCGACCAATATGATAAGAGATTATTACACGCTTATTTAATGGGAGGATATAATTTTGAAGTAAATAGAGACATGACCTTACAACCCTCTATTTTAGTACGCTATATCAACGGATTACCGATTTCTGCAGATTTGAGTGTAAATATGCAATGGAATGAAACTTTAATCACCGGTTTGGCTTACAGATTAAATTCGGCATACTCTTTGCTTTTAGGTATGAATATATCTCGACAATTACATATCGGTTATGCTTTTGATTGGGATCAAAATAAGATTTACATGGAGAATTATGGCTCTCATGAACTGTTCATAAGATACTATTTTCCAAGAGATGAAAACAGTTTAAGATTTCAGAATCCACGATTCTTTTAAACATACAAGCAAATGAACAATAAAGTATATTACATTATTCTCTTACTACTTATGACAATAAGTGCTGTTTATGCACAAGACGGAGATAGAGAAAATCCCGGTGTAAAAAAAGCAGATTGGCTTTATGATGGATATGAGTACATCAAAGCAAGAGATATTTATCTTAAAGTAGCTGAAAGAGGCTATGCATCAGATTATTTGTACAAAAAACTCGGTGATTCGTACTTTAAAACAGCTGAATACAAAAAAGCAGTAAAATGGTATGAAGCATTGTTTAAAAGAGGAGTTAATCCGGAACCCGAATACTATTTTAGATACGCACAATGTCTAAAAGCCAGTGGACGTAGAGAAGAAGGTGATGAATATTTGCAAAAGTATTATGCCTTGGTCGATGATAAATTTAGAAATGATAAAGTCAAAAAGAAATCATATATTTTGTATGATAATGATATTCCACTCGAATATAGTAGTTATAAGATAGACAGTTTAAAGCAAAATACAAAATTTTCTGATTTTGCTCCGGTTATTTATAAAGATAAAATAGTTTTTGCTTCGGCAGGATTTCATCCGGTAGGTTATAAGAAAAAATGGCAAAACGGACAACCGTATTTTGATTTATACGAGGGAAAAATTAATGCGCCTAATGATATTACCGGTATCAAACCCTTAAATGGTGATATTAATACTGAGTATCACGAGTCATCAGCTACTTTTACACCCGACGGAAAAACAATGTATTTTTCTAGAAACAACTACAAAAAAGCAAAAAACTCTAATGCTAATATCAGTAAATTAAAGATTTATAGGGCTGAAAAGATAAATGGAGTATGGAAAACCATTGAAGAATTACCTTTTAACAGTGATAATTTTACCTTTACACACCCATCATTAAGCCCTGATGGAAAAAGACTCTATTTTGCATCTGATATGCCGGGTACATTTGGAAATTCAGATTTGTGGTATGTCGATATATATGAAGATAATTCTTACAGCTATCCACAAAATTTAGGTCCAAAAATCAATACTACAGAACGCGAAAGTTTTCCATTTATCAGTACGGATAGTAGAATCTATTTCTCATCCGATGGTCAGTTAGGTTACGGTGGACTAGATATTTTTGTTGCAGATATAGATAAAAACGGAATGATAGGTGATGTGCTTAATCTAGGAAAACCAATTAACACACAACAAGATGATTTTGCTTACACAATTAATCCTGAAAAGGCATACGGTTATTTTTCTTCCAGTAGAAACAATAAGGAAATGAGAGATAACATATACATATTTTACAAATCTAATGAGATTAAAGAAGGAGATGAAAAAGATTTATTGTCAAAAGCACAAGATTCTATCAAAATGGCAATTCCTAAAAAAGAAGCGATTGTACAAGGAGAAGATTTAGGAAAAATATTAGATTTAAGCCCAATATATTTTGAATACGGACATTTTGATATAGGACCCAGAGCAGCAATTGAACTAGAAAAAGTAATGGCGGTACTTAGAAAATATCCTTATCTCAAATTGGATATTCGTGCACATACAGATTCAAGAAGTAGCGCCTCGTTTAACCTTAAATTATCTGAGAAACGTGCTAAAGCAGCATACGATTATATGGTGTCTTCCGGTATAGACCCGTCAAGAATTTCCTATAAAGGTTATGGCGAAACACAACCGGTAAACAAATGTCGTGACGGTGTAAAATGTACAGAAATGGAACATAGAGCCAATAGAAGATCAGAATTTATTATCATTGACGATTCAAAATAAAAAATATTAACAGATATTAAATCCTGTCAAAAAATGACAGGATTTTTTTATGCAATTAATTGAAGAAAATACCAAAGGATTGGCAAGCCTTCTATCCAAAAAGCCGTGTAATAAAAATTTTTGTGCTCGGTAGATTTATAACACAATAACACAGAAAGGTTTATCATAAATATATATATTGAAAATGCTAATAAACTATCGGTATATACATACGCTATCAAAGTCAAAATAGCATTAAAAAATACATAAAAATAAATAAGATATTTGCTGTATAATTGAGGTAAAGTGCGTAAATTACTATTGTCAATCAGTAAATCGCGTTGGTCAAAACTCATCGTTAGCATTAGCACATAGATAAATACAAAAACACAAACCAAACAAGTATTGAGATAATTGCCGGAATGATATATGGACGAAAACTCCGGTATAAAAACAAGCAAACCACTCCAAACCAAAGCGACAACTACAATTTTTATAACGCCGTTTTTTCGAAGTTTGCCAAAAGGAAGAAAACTGAAATTTAGATTGTAAAATAAGGTTAAGCCAAAAAACGGAATTAATAATAGCTTGATGATTTTGGCAAAATAAATAAAACTGTAAAAAGAAAGAAATGTAGATAAAACGATAATGCCAATAAACCATGCTTGATGTTTAATCACAAATTTCTTAATAAAAAATCTATTTGTTTTAAAACTAAAAAATCGGATCATATTGTACGATAGTACCGTCGAAGAAACTAAAAAAACAGCATAATAATTATCAATATTCTTGTTAAATATATTGTATAAGGCCAACAATGAAAATGCCACGTGCAGATTCGAAAGAATATAAAATTTGAATATTTTGACCAATAATTGCTTCAATTGTCTTACTTTTATCGCCTGCAAATATAAATAAATACTGCCAATGAAATGGTTTTATAATATAGCGCAATCCGTAGTGCTTGCTTTGGAACATATTTTTGACCAAAACGAGCAAGCAGATAAGTATATAAACAAATTATTGAAACAACAAAAGAAGTGGGGCTCTCGTGACCGTCGCTTTGTTGCAAAAATTCTCTATGATATTGTTCGTTGGAAAAGATATTATGAATTTATTGCCAATTCTTCCATCAATTCAATTGAAGGAAAATGGAAAATTATTGCCGTTTGGAGTATTCAAAATAATATAGAATTGCCTGATTGGGAAGAGTTTAGTCACATAAATATAAAAGAAATAACAAATAAGTTAGCAGAAAAAAATATACCACAGGAAATTCTAACTTCAGTACCCGATTGGTTACACCAAAAACTTTTAGATCAATTAAAAGATAAATGGTTTGATGAACTAAACGCTTTAAATAAAGAAGCAGAAGTGGTTTTGCGAGTAAATACATTGAAGATAACAGTAGAAAAATTACAATCCATTTTGCTAAAAAATCAAATTGAAACATATCAAAAAGAAGGTTTTCCTGAGGCTTTGTTTTTGACACAAAGAAAAAAAATAACACATTTACCGGCATATAAAAAAGGACTATTTGAGGTGCAAGATGCCTCTTCGCAATTGGTAGCGCACTTTGCAGAAGTAAAACCCGGAATGACCGTTATAGATGCTTGTGCAGGAGCAGGCGGAAAGACTTTGCATTTGGCTGCCCGTATGAAAAACGAAGGACAAATATTTGCCTATGATATCTATCCGTCAAAAATAGAAGAATTAAACAAACGCGCTAAACGGAATGCTGTAAAAATATTAGCGCAAACTGCCGTAATTACGCCAAAACACATCGAAAATAACAATGAAATTGCCGATGTTTTGCTCATAGATGCGCCTTGTAGCAGTTTGGGTACTTTAAGACGCAAGCCCGATTTGAAATGGAAACTCAATCCGGATAAAATTACTCAAATAAAAGTAATTCAGCAAGATATACTTTCAAAATATGCTAGTATGCTCAAAAAAAACGGACTATTAATATATGTTACTTGTTCCATTTTACCCGAAGAAAATCAAGATAATGTTAAGTCATTCTTAGAACAAAATAAAAACTTTATCTTTGTTGAAGATAAAACAGTATTGCCATCGCAGTCAGGACATGACGGATTTTATATGGCAAAACTCTTAAAAACACAATAAACAAATGAAACATCTTATTACGATATTATTGCTAGCATTTTCAATAACTATTTTTGCGCAAATACCTAACGGTTATTATGATAATGCACAAGGATTGACAGGATACCAATTAAAAACGGCTTTGAAAAATATTATCGACAACCATACAAGCCACAGTTATGATGATTTATACACCATATATCAAGTCACAGATACAGATAGTTACTATGAAAATGACGGATCGGTATTAGATATGTATTCAGAAAATCCTAATGGATCAGACCCATACAATTATACACATAACAATAGAACCTGCGGAGGATACAGTGGAGAAAATGACTGTTATAACAGAGAGCATATTATGCCACAAGGTTTTTTTAATTCTCGTAGTCCAATGAAAAGCGATGCTCATTTTGTTGTACCTACCGACGGATATGTAAACAATAGACGTAGTAATTATCCTTTTGGCGAAGTGTCTAATCCTTCTTGGACATCATTAAACGGTTCAAAAGTAGGTAATAACAGTACAACAGGTTATTCGGGAACTGTGTTTGAACCCATTGACGAGTTTAAGGGAGACATTGCCAGAATGATGTTTTATGTTGCTACGCGATATGAAAGTCAAATAGACGGTTGGGGATCTACACCAATGTTAGACGGCACACAAGATCATGTATTTACCGATTGGTTTTTGACCTTGTTGCTTAGTTGGCATCATCAAGACCCTGTTAGTCAACGCGAAATTGACCGAAATGATGCTGTTTATTACGGTAATGGATCAAGTCATTCGTTGGCACAATGGAATAGAAATCCCTTTATCGACCACCCCGAATATGCCGATTTAATTTGGAATCCGGACCCCGACACCGAAGCGCCAAGTATTCCTGCAAATTTAGCCGCTGCCAATCTGACATACCAAAGTTTTGAATTGCAATGGCAAGCATCAACAGATAATGTAGGCGTTACAGAATATGATATTTATAAAAATGGAACAATAGAAGGAAGTACTGCAACAACAAGTTTTCAAATAACCGGATTGCAAGAACAAACAACTTATGATTTTTGTGTCAAAGCCAAAGATGCTTCCGGAAATATTTCAGATTGCAGTTCAAATTTAAACATTACAACACCGGCAGCACCTACTTATGCGTTTTATGAAGATTTTAATAACTGTTCGACCATGAAATTTACGGTTTATGACGAAGCAAGTAATAAAGATTGGGCATGTTTAACAACGCACGGGGAGAGTAACTCAGGCGCTGCACAAATGAACGGATATCAAGAAGATGTGCCAAGTAAAGATTGGCTTATTACTACAAATCCAATTAATTTTGATAATTATTCAAACGAACAACTCTCCTTATATACAGCCTATACATACGGTACAATGCCCATCGTTTTGGTCTATTCATCTGACTATGATGGCAGCTCAAACCCTTCGACTTTTACATGGACAGCCGTACCCAATATAGTTTTTGATACACCGACAGGCTCATCAACTGAACGAACACAGATTATTTCTAATGTAGATATTAGCAGTATTACAGGGACAGTATATTTTGCCTTTAAATATTATTCAAACGGTTCGCCTACACGTTGGACAATAGATAATTTTATCATTTCCGCTGACACGGCAAGCCTAAATGAATTAAGCCAAAGCAGCATAACTGTTTTTCCAAATCCGGTTAAAAATCAAGAAGTCAGATTGCAAATAAATGATGATATTAATATAACTAAACTCAAATTATTTTCTGTTTTGGGTGCCGAAATACCTGTAAAAATCAATGCGGATAATAAAATTGTTTTGAATCATATCAAAAAAGGAATTTATTTCATAAAAATTGATACTGACAAAGGTAGTTTGGTGAAGAAAATAGTTGTTGAGTAGAAATTAATATACTTCGGACTGATTTATATTTGTAAAGTCATATCAAGTAAGATATGAATATATCAAATTTAGAGCCTCAGTCAATTTCTACCAGTCCTCAACACGATGGGCATCAAATTTTAAAAATATGAAAAGCAGAAGTGTAAAAGCCCAAAGCGATGAACCGCCATAACTCAAAAAAGGAAGTGGGATACCAATGGTTGGAAAAAGTCCTAAAACCATAAGCATATTTAAGGCGTAGTGAATAAATAGAATGCTAACCAATCCGAAGCCGATTATTCTAGAAAATTTCTGTTTTTGTCGTTCGGCTAATATTATCAGCCTGATTAGCAATAATGTGTAAAGCAGCACGACAGTCATTGTACCGACAAAACCCCATTGTTCGCCTACTACGGTAATCACCCAATCGGTGTGTTGTTCGGGTATATAATCGCCTTGTGTTTGTGTGCCGTTTAGCAGTCCTTTGCCATACATTCCGCCGGTACCAATAGCAATTAGTGCTTGTTTGAGATTGTAGCCGGTACCTTTGTCGTCTTTTTGTTTTTTAAGCACAATTTCTATTCGGTTGCGTTGATGTGGTTTCAGTACTTTGTTAAAAATAAAATTAGTTCCAAAAATAGTTATAATTGAAACAACGAGCACGATTCCTGTTTTGATAAACAGCCATTTTTTGAAGAAATATTTAGAAAAAAGATTAACTATAATAAATATAATTATAGTGGAAATAATAATTATTGTTTGTCCAAAATAGATAGTTAAAATAAATAAACTTACCAGAAGAAAGCTATACAGAAAGAAATTGATATGCAAGCCTTCTCTGTACAAGACTAAGAAAAGTGAGGCAAAGACAATGGTTGAACCTAAATCAGGTTGTAATAAAATCAGTAGGGCAGGAGTGCCTATAAGCAAAACAGCTTGAAAAAAATATTTAAGCTTTGATAGTGTAAAACTTTGATCTGACATAAGTTTTGCCAAGCCTAATACGGTGGTTAGTTTTGCAAATTCGGCAGGTTGTAAAGTAAAATTACCCAATCTGAACCAAGATTTATTTCCATTGATATTTGCACCAATGAGCAATACGAGTATTAGCATTACAATACCAATAAGATAGTATAGTGACGCGTTAGCTTTGATAAGTTTAAGCGGAATTAATCCAACGGCAATTATCAATACAAAACTAAATGAAAACCATACAACTTGCTTGCCGTAAAATGTTTTAAGCAATATTTCTTCATCACCGGTATATGTGGCTGAATAAATGCTAATAATACCGATGTTTACCAATAGTATAAACAGCAAGATGCTAAGCCAATCAAAATCGAATATGTTTGCCTTTCTACTTATCATTTTTTTGTAATTGATATATTTTAGTTAAATCTGTATTATTCATTTTATTTAGTAAGTCGGTACGTGTAATTGTGCCTTTTATGTATTTTTCAATCATCAAAGTAGCAATAGGTGCCGCTATGGTGGCACCAAAACCTCCATTTTCAATAAAAACGGAAACGACAATTTTTGGATCGTCTTTGTCACCAAAAGCAATAAAGATGGAATGGTCGGGCAATTTGACTATTTTTCCATTAATTCTTGCCTTATTTTCGCTCGTTCCGGTTTTTCCACAAAGCTTTATATCTTTCAAGTTGCTGTATTGCGCTGTTCCTGTTTTGTAAACAGATGCCATTCCTTCTATAATAGGAGAAAAATAGATACTATCAATACCGGTAATATGCTTTGTCAAATATTGTTTATTGATATCATTAGTACTATTATCTATTTGTTTAATTACGTGTGGTGTATAGAAAAAGCCTTTGTTTGCAATAGCAGCCGTCACATTGGCTAGTTGTATGGGCGTAGTAAGCACTTCGCCTTGACCAATACCGTTTGAGGTTGTATAGCTTGCAAACCATTTATTGCCGGCATAGTAACGATTGTAGAATTTACTATCCGGAATAAGACCTTTTTTTCCTACCGGAAGGTCAGTGTTTAGGTATTTTCCCAAGCCAAAATTATGTAAGTATTTTGCCCAAATATCTATTCCTTCTTGTGCATTTTCATATTTATTGAGAATATTTAAATAGGTATTGGCAAAATAAGTGTTACAAGATTTGGATATTGCCCAATGTAAACGAACTTTTTTGCCGGCGGCACCGCAATGACAAGACATATGACCTTTACGTCCATATCTAAACCCGTGATTACAAGTAAAATAGCTGTTAATATTGATAACACCTTCTTGTAAACCGATTAATCCGTTTAGCATCTTAAAGGGCGAACCGGGGGGGTATTCTCCTTGCAATCCTCTATCTAACAGCGGTTTGTTATATTTGTCTAAAAATAGTCTGCTAAAATTTTTTGAGCTGTTTCTGCCACTCAAATATTCGGGGGCATAAGTAGGTGCGGTAACCAAAGCTAATATTTCGCCGGATTTGGGTTCTATGGCAATAATGGCGCCGCGTTTTCCAAGCATTAATGAGTCGCCAAATGCTTGTAAATCAATATCGATGCTAAGTTGCAAATCTTTGCCTACTTGTGCTAATGTGTCGTTTTGTCCGTTTTTATAACTTTCTATCTTTCTTCCTAATTTATCGGTCAAGAAGTATTTGACTCCCTTGTTGCCCCTCAAATATTTTTCGTAAGATTTTTCTACGCCGGCTTTACCAATTAAGTCGCCGGGCAGATAAAACGGATCTTTTTTGAGTTCTTTTTCGTTTACTTCGCGAATGAAGCCTAAAACATTGGCAGCAGATTTGGTATGATATTTTCGTATGGCACGTCGTTGTATAAAGAAACCCGGATATTTGTAAATTTTCTCTTGCAAAAGAGCAATTTCGTTTTTGTATAATTTTGAAATAACCAAAGAAGGTTTGCTCCAAGAATATCGTCTTGCTTTTTTTAGATTTTTTCGCAATGTTTCGATATCGATGTTAGTTAATTTTAAAAATTCTAATGTATCAAATGGTTTAAGCAATTTAGGTGTGACCATTACATCATAAACCGGCAAATTACTGACCAATAGCTTGCCGTTTCGGTCATAAATAAATCCGCGTTCAGGAATAAGATATTCTTTTTTAACAGCGTTTCGATATGCCAATTTTTTATATTCATCATCAATAATTTGTATATAAAACAATCTTGTGCTGATTATGAACGAAACAAATATAATAAACATTGCTATGATGACAGTTTTCTGTTTCATAGGCTTATTCTTCTTTGGAGTTAATAAATATGATATCTATAAAAATAAAGAAAAACAATGTAATCAGGCTGTTCCCTAATATTATTGACAATTTGGTGATAATCAGCAAGATACTAAACGATTCGAAAGCGTAAATAAGTATTTGACTTATAAAGATAAAGACCAAATAGTAGAAAAATTTGATTGAAAAACTCAATTTTGAAACTTCAATATTTTCAATATCCTGCGATTGATTTTTGATAAATAAAAAATATATTTTTCTAAAATATACTACAATTACCGAACTTGCGGCAAAGACACCTCCCGTATTCAAAGAAATATCAATAAATAGTCCGGTAAAAAATGCAATTAGCATCGAAGTTGTTTCGCTTTTTTGTATAGGTAGCAAAAGTAAAGGTAAGATAAATATAGTTGGCGAAAACTTGCCAAATAACAAGATATGATTAAACCAAATTATTTGTAGCAATAAAAAGAGTAATACAAAAATGATATTTTTAATACTTAATTTCATTTTGCTTTATTTATAGAATCAAATTCTTGTTTATATTTATTTTTGATAATATAAGCTGCACCTAAATTGGTCATATCCATAAAAGGTTGTAGTACAATTTTGTAGCTTTTTCGGTCGGTAAGTTCTTCAAAATTGATAATTTTTCCTACCGGAATTCCTTTCGGAAAAATATTTGATACTCCACTTGTTACAAGTGTATCGCCTTGTTTTACGTTAGCATTTATAGGCACATCTACTACGTCAAATATGTTAGGATTGTTGCCATTCCATTGCATAAATCCGGTATAATTAGTATTTTTTATGCTTACACTGACTTTTAGATAAGTATTTAGCACCGAAATAACCTGTGCAAAATGCGAAGAGGTTTTTTGTGTAATGCCAATAATTCCGTTTGTGCCAATAATACCCATTTCCGGCATTACGCCGTCAATTTCACCTTTGTTGATGATTATCGAATTATTCTTGAACTGATGCTGATTACTTATGATAAAGCAAGGTAAAACATCAAATTGATAAGGTAACACACCCGATTTTTCTTTCTTGTTATTTGCTATTCCTTTTAATAAGCGAGCATTTTGCTCTACTAAGGATTGGTTTGTTTTTGCCAAATTAAAATGGTAATTAATAACATCAAGTCTGTTGTTAACAAAACCTGAAACAGCTGTATTAAAACTATGTTGTTTTATTTTGGAATAGCTGTGTGCATCAATAATCAAAACAAATGCTATCAACTCTAATAACACAAAAAGCAAAAAACTTCTTTTTCGGGTTAAATATAATAACAGTTTAAGCATCAATAAATTGATTAGAATGTTGATTTGTTACAAACTTATTTCAATAAAATAGGTTTGAATTTTTTAAAGTCTTTCAAGGCGATACCGGTACCGCGTACTACTGCACGTAGCGGATCTTCCGAAATATACACGGGCAATCCTGTTTTTTGCGAAATTCTTTGATCAAGACCTCGAAGTAATGCGCCTCCTCCTGCTAAAAATATTCCTGAGTTGTATATATCAGCCGACAATTCGGGTGGTGTTTTAGACAAGGTTTCCATAATGGCATCCTCGACACGAAGCAAGGATTTGTCAATAGCTTTGGCAACTTCTTTATACGAAACAACAATTTGTTTGGGCTTGCCTGTTAGCATATCACGTCCTTGAATTGGAATATCTTCGGGTGGATTTTCAAGCTCTTCAATAGCAGAACCAATTTCAATTTTTATGCGTTCGGCAGATTTTTCGCCAATATGCAAATTGTGATGTGTTCGCATATGGTAGATGATGTCGGAAGTAAAGATATCACCGGCAATTTTGACCGATTTTTCAACAGCAATTCCGCCAAGTGCAATAACGGCAATTTCGGTTGTACCGCCATCTATATCAATAATCATACTCCCCTTAGGTTTGGTGATGTCGATATCCATACCAATTGCCGCAGCCATTGGTTCGTGAATTAAATATACTTCTGAGGCATTAACCTTTTCGGCAGAATCGCGAACGGCACGTTTCTCAACTTCGGTAATGCCCGAAGGAATACAAATAATCATTCTTAATTTTGGCGGAAACCATTTGTTTTTTAAAGCCGGAATTTGTTTGATAAATTTTTGAATCATTTTTTCAGATGCTTCAAAATCGGCAATAAC
>CAZSBI010000231.1:0-11691 GCA_964604735.1 uncultured Flavobacteriaceae bacterium
CAAAAGAATTCGATATAAAAGTTTATACAATCGGATTGGGAACAAACGGCTTTGCCAGAACACCGACTTCGGTTGATGCCTCAGGAAGATTTTATTTTGCAAATGCCAAAGTTAAAATTGATGAAATACTATTGAAAAAAATAGCCTCAGAAACCGGAGGAAAATATTTTAGAGCCACCAATAACAAAAAGTTGCAAAAGATTTATAAGGATATTGATAAACTTGAAAAAACAGAGATTATTGAAAAAAAATATTACAACTATAAAGAGCTTTATCGTCCTTTGATACTAAGCGCCGTGCTACTGATTTTTGTAGTAGGATTGCTGAGATATACTTGGTTGAAAAGTTTTGTGTAATGATTGAAAACAGAAGAAAATGTATCAGATAGAAGAACCAAAATATTTTATTTTATTAGCCTTAATTCCACTTTTATGGCTGGCATATTTTGCGATGCGATATTGGCAAAACAAAAAACAAAAACAATTTGCCGATGCTCATTTGTTGGATAAGATTGTTGTAGAAAAGTCAAAATTTAAGCCGTTTATCAAGCTGATACTCATATCGTTGTCTTTGTTATTTTTGATTTTAGGCTTAACTAATCCAAAAATGGGTACAAAGTTGGAAACCGTTAAAAGACGAGGAGTCGATATAGTTTTTGCCGTAGATGTATCCAAAAGTATGGACGCCGAAGATATTGCTCCGAGTCGTTTGGAAAAAGCCAAGCGTTTGGTATCAAAAATCATTGATAATTTGGGCTCCGATCGTATAGGAATAATTGCCTATGCCGGCGAAGCATATCCGATGTTGCCCATAACAACCGATTATGCCGCCGGAAAAATCTTTTTGCAAAATATGAATACCAATTTGGTCTCGTCACAAGGTACGGCTATTGATGATGCTATCGATTTGGCAGGCACTTATTTTGACGATGAAGATATCAACAAAATACTCATTATTCTCTCCGATGGCGAAGACCATTCAGAAAACGCCGTCGATAAAGCCAAAGAAGTTGCCAAAAACGGAATTACAATTTTCTCAGTTGGTATAGGGACAGTAAATGGTGCGCCTATCCCGATTAAAAGAAATGGAAATCTGTACGGTTACAAAAAAGATAAAGCAGGAAAAACCGTAGTTACTCGACTGAATGACAAAGTATTACGCGAAATAGCATCGGCTACCAACGGAAAATATATAGATGGCAATAACGCCAAAAATGTAGTAGATTATGTATCAGATGCATTGAAAAAAATGGATAAAAAAGAGTTTGAAACCACTAAATTTTCTGAATATAAAGACCAATTTCAATGGTTTTTATTGGCAGGACTCTTCTTTTTAGTGCTTTACATAATTGTATTAGAAAGAGAAACACAATGGTTGCGTAAGCTTAATTTATTTAACGAATTGGACAAGTAAAACGATGAAAAAAATATTTATCATATTAGTATTATTAAACGGACTGATGCTGTCGGCACAAAATACTGACAAGCAAAAAGAAGTAAACAGTTTGATTGAACAAGGTGTAAAGTCGTATAACTCAGCCGATTATATTTTGGCAGAAAAATCATTTAGAAAAGCCTTGGCTATAGACCCTGTCAATGCTTCGGCAAGTTATAATTTGGCAAACGCACAATTAGAACAGGATAAAACAATGGAGGCGGAGCATTTTTTTGAAAAAGCTGTCAAAACTGCCAACGACAATAAAAAACTGAAAAGCAAAGCCGCTTTTAATCAAGGAAATATCTGGTACAACAAGAAGAAATACGAAAAAGCTGTCGAAGCTTATAAAACTGCTTTGCGTAACAATCCGGATGACGAAGAAGCACGTTATAACTTAGCCTTAGCTCAAAAAATGCTGAAAAAGAATAACAAGAATAACAAAAACGACAAAAAGAATAAAGAGAACAAAGATAACAAGAATAAGGATAAAAAGAATAAAGACAAGAAAAACGAAAACAAGAATAAGAATAATAAAAAGAACGAGAAGAAAAAACAAGACGACAAGAATAAGAACGATCAAAAGAAAGACGATAAAAAAGAGGATCAAAAGAAAAAAGAGCAGGGTAAAAAGAAGCAAGAAAAAGACAAAAAGTCAGAAAAAAAGCAAGGAGAGAAGAAGCAAAGCGATCAGAAGCAGGGTGAAAAACAAAAAGTTAAAAAACGAAAATTAACCCCACAACAAGTAAAACAACTTTTGGTAGCACTCAAAAATAAAGAGAAGAAAACTCAAAATAAAATCAAAGCCAAACGTATGAAAGGCAGCGGCAAAAAAGTGAAGCAAGACAAAGATTGGTAGTTGGCTGTTGGCTGTTAGCTTTTGGCTGTTAGCTGTTAGCTTTTGGCTGAAAAAGATCAACAAAAACAATCCTATTCCGAAGTAATTTCAAGCAATTTGCGCCTGTAAACACTCAATAATTTCGATTTTGAGATAAACCCGACATACAAACCATTGTTGATAACAGGCAAATTCCAAGCTCCGGTTTCGGTAAATTTGCGCATAATATCAGGAAAATGGTCTTTTTCATATATAATTACGTCAGGAGCTTTGTGCATCAGATCGCGAACAAATGTAGTATCATACATTTCTTGGTTAAACATAATTTGTCTGATATCATCTAAGCTAATCATTCCAATAAAATGTTGGTCATTATCTACCACCGGAAACAAATTTCGATGCGAACGCGTGATGACATTATAGACCATTTCACCTAAACTCATATTGGGTGTTACTTTTAAGAAATCATTTTCAATCACTTCTTTCCATTCAATCAATTGCCCTGCAAATTTGTCTTTATTATGCGTAGGTAAGGCGTCAATTAATGCCAATTGCCTACTGTAAATACTGTATTTATTATATTTTTTTGAGATGATATATGAGAGTGCCGCAACCAACATAATCGGCACAATTAGTTCGTAACCACCGGTAATTTCGACAATCAAGAAGACAGCGGTCAATGGCGCTTGTAAGACTCCGGCAATAGCACCTGCCATACCTGCCAAAGCATAGTTTTCGGTTGCCAAATTATGCGAAAAAACATTGGTGGTATTCAAAATCATTGCAAAAATATAGCCTGACAATCCACCTGTAAATAATGTAGGAGCAAAAACACCGCCCACACCGCCTGCACTAAAAGTCAAGGACATAGCAATGACTTTAAAAGTAACTAATAAAACGAAAAACGCTATAATTAACCAAGTGTCATTATGGTTGATTGAGATAGATGAGGTATTTACAACATAGTGATAATTATCTCTTAAAATATTATTGAGAACATCGTAGCCTTCGCCATAGAGTGTAGGAAAAATATAGATGGTTAATCCTAAGAAAAATCCGGCAAATACTAATTTTTTCCAAACCTTAAATCGATCGAAAAATTCGGTTATTTTGGCATGCATTTTTACAAAATATATAGATGTTGTAGCAGAAGTAATTCCTAAGAGAATGAAGAATGGGATATCATTAAGTAAGAATTTATTATGCAAATCGTAATGCAGTAATATATCTTTTCCCATTAAAAAATAGGAAGTCAATATGGCAGATACAGAGGCTAATATCAGCGGAATAAGCGATGTCATTGTCAGATCAAAACCCAATATTTCTACGGCAAATAATATACCGCCGATGGGCGCTTTAAAAATGGAGGCAAATGTGCCTGCCGCTGCTGCTCCAAGCAATAAATTTCGTTGTTTTGTATTGAGATGTAAGAAGCGCGACAAGTTAGAACTAATTGCGGCTCCTGTAACTGCCGTAGGACCTTCAAGTCCAACCGAACCGCCAAATCCTGCTGTAATTGGTGCCGCAATCATTGACGACCACGAATGAAACGACGGAATAATACTTTTTAGTTTTGATATGGCGTATAAAATGGTAGGAATGCCACCTTCAACAGGCTTTTGAACAATAAATTTCACAATGAGCACGACCAAACTAATGCCAATAATTGGAAAAATAAAATATAATGCACGATGAATCTCATTAATAATATCGGCTTCAAGTGCAGTTTGTATAAAATGTGTTAAGTTTTTTATGGTAACGGCTGCCAATCCGGTCAACAGTCCGATAATAACACTAATAAAATTTAAAAACTGTTCGTTACTGATATTTCGGTAACGCCATTTAAAGAATCTATAAACCCATTTTTTGGTTTGAAAACCTTTGCGAAGGTATCTAAAATAAACCGTTAATTTCTGCATTTATTTTTTCAATAATAATTCCTAAATCTTCCTGATTTTTTACAAAATTCAAATCATCTACTTCAATAACTAATAACTTTCCTTTGTCGTAACCATCAATCCATTTGTTGTAACGGTCGTTCAAATTACTAAGGTAATCTATATTGATTGATTTTTCGTAATCTCTGCCACGCGAATGGATATTGCGAACCAATGTAGGAATAGATGCTTTTAAATAAATCAACAAATCCGGCGGTGTAACAATAAGCTCCATTAAATCAAAAAGTGAAGCATAATTAGTAAAATCGCGCTCGCTCATTAGGCTCATAGCGTGTAAGTTAGCAGCAAAAATAAAGCGATCTTCATAGATTGTTCTATCTTGAATAATATCTTTATTTTCTTTTTTAATTTCCAAAATTTGACGAAAACGACTGTTTAAAAAATAAACTTGCAGGTGAAAAGACCATCGTTCCATATCGTGATAAAAGTCTTCTAAATACGGATTTTCATCTACCGATTCGTAATGAGGCTCCATCTTAAAATGCTGTGCCAACATAGTTGTTAAGGTTGTTTTTCCTGCGCCAATATTTCCGGCAATCGCTATATGCATATCAAAATTATTTTGGTTAGGCAAATTTAACAAAATATTATTACTGTAGATTGGATTTGCCAATATTTTTTTAATCAGCGTTTTTTTAAGAGGCTTTTCCCTTTTTTCTCGCTCTTTTCTTTACTTTGAGTTCTCATTTTTTATTGTAAATTTGTTCAATAATATATAAAATACAATTTTATGGCACACGGAGGGTCAAAATTAGCGATTTTTGCTTCAATGGGGGCAAATTTAGGTATCGCTATTATGAAATTTATAGCTTCATTTTTCACCGGAAGTTCTGCAATGCTTTCAGAGGGAATACATTCGATTATTGATACAACCAATGGAATTTTACTCCTTTACGGTATCAAAAAAGCAGAACACCCTGCTGATAAGCAACATCCGTTTGGGCACGGAAAAGAGATTTATTTTTGGAGCTTTGTCGTTGCTATTTTTATTTTTGCATTAGGGGGCGGCGTGGCGCTATACGAAGGTATTAAACACTTGTCACACCACGGCGAAGTAGATCATTCTTTAAAAATGAAATTGTGGAATTATGGTGTACTTATAGGTGCTATTGTTTTTGAAGGTGCTAGTTTGTGGATTGGATGGAAAGAGTTCAGAAAAACACATCCAAAAGGAATTGTTAAGGCAATGGAAGAGAGTAAAGATGCTGCCTCAGTAGCCGTAATTATAGAAAATGCTGCGGCTGTTTTAGGACTGCTAATTGCTATGATTGGCGTTAGTTTAATGTATTATTTTGACAACACAATATTCGATGCAATTTCCTCGATAATCATCGGTCTGCTACTGTCTTATATGGCATTCTTTATGGCTAAGGAAACCAAGCATTTGCTCATTGGTGAGTCTGCCACAGACGAAGATTTAAAAGAAATAACAGATATTTTAAACGAATACAATCAAATAGAATATTTCGGAAATATTAAAACAATGCACATGGGACCCAATGATATTATGGTGGGTGCTAATATCAATTTTAATGATGATTTAACCATTGCCGAAGTAGAACCTTTAATCGAAGAGATAAAACAAAGAATTATCAAAATAAACCCCGATGTAAAACATATTTATCTTGAAACGGATAGTATTCATTGAGGGAAAAGGAGCGAGGGAAAAGGAGCGAGGTAAAAGGTAAAAGTGCGCCGTGGTTTAAATTTCGAGTTGCCGGAGGAGAATTTTACAAAAAAAATAGTCAAAAGCCCTTACTTTTATCATCGCGACGATTTGGTAAAAAATAATAAAACAAAACACAAATGATATCATTCAAATACAAAAAAAACATTTTACTGATAATGTTAATGGCAGTGTTATTTGTGTCTTGTAAAAATGAAAAAATCAAGCAAAAAACACCGCAAAAGTCGAATGAAAAAGCCATAAAGAAACCAATAAAATGGGTAGAGCTTAAAAAATTGGACAGTACTTTTGTCTTGGATATGCGCTATGCTACCAAAAATAATTTTGTACATCAAAAAATGTATCCTTGTGCGCGTTGCTTTGTGCGTCCCGAGGTGGCTAATGCTTTGTTAAAAATTCAAAATGAATTAAAATCCAAAGGCTTGCGTATCAAACTGTTCGATTGTTATCGCCCCGGAAAAGTGCAAAAAGCTTTGTGGAAAATTATGCCTAATCCGAGTTATGTTGCCGATCCTAAAAAAGGCTCAATGCACAACAGAGGCGTAGCGGTTGACCTAACTTTGGTCGATAAAAACGGAAAGGAATTGGATATGGGCACCCCCTTCGATTATTTTGGCAAAAAAGCAAGGCACGCTTATAAAAATCTGCCTAAAAAAGTGCTCGAAAATCGTTTGCTTTTAAAAAGTATAATGGAAAAACACGGTTTGCAAGCCATTACTTCTGAATGGTGGCATTATTCATACCGAGAAAAAACCTATCCGATTGAACAATGGGTATGGCGATGTAAAAAGTAAGTGTTTTACAAGAAACTATTCTTTTCGTTTCGCATCAATTATTATAGTAATCGGAGTGCTTTTATTAATTACATCGGATATTTGTCTTTAACGAAAACTTTTTATGTATTTTTGCAGCAATGAACATTCAAGACATTTTACGACAATACGCAAAGGATAAGAAAAATAGCGAGCTACTGCAATTATTGAAGCAGCACAAGCATATTGCTATTAACGGCTTGTCCGAATCGGCTTTGAGTATGCGTATAGCTTCTTTATACACAAATATCGAAAAACCATTCTTGCTGATTTTTAATAACAAAGAAGAAGCTGCTTATTATTTCAACGATTTTGAACGTTTGGTGGGCAATAAAAAAGTCTTGTTTTTTCCGGAATCATACAGGCGGGCTTATCAGATTGAAGAAACAGATAATGCCAATGTATTACTCCGTTCAAAAGTGCTAAGTCACTTACAATCAAGGCAAAAGCCACAAATTATTGTCAGTTATGGCGCCGCATTATTTGAGCAAGTCGTTGTTAAGAAGGAATTAAAAAGCAATACTTTAAAAATAAAAGTCGGTGATAAATTGTCTATGGATTTTTTATATGACATTATGTTCGAATACCAATTTGAACAAGTCGATTTTGTTACACAAGCAGGAGAGTTTTCGATTAGAGGCGGTATTTTAGATGTATATTCTTTTGGCGATGACGAACCCTATCGCATCGAACTCTTTGGTGATGAGATAGAAAGTATAAGAACCTTTGATATCGAAACACAAATATCGATTGATAAGCTTAAACAAGTGCAAATTATACCAAATTTGTCCAGCAAAACGCTAATCCAACAACGACAAAGTTTTTTAGATTATATCAAAAAAGACACAATTGTTTTGCTTAAAAATCGGAATGCAACAAGCACGACATTAGATGCGTTATTCGAAAAAGCAAATCAACAATTTGACGACTTATCATCTGACTTACAACATCTTAATCCGTCTGAATTGTTTTGCAACGCCCATAGTTTTCAGCAAAAATTGAATAATTTTATCTTGTTGGAACAACATACTTCAAAAAATGACATAGCAAGCATTTCTTTTCAAATTCAGCCACAACCGGCTTTTAACAAAAGTTTTGAGTTATTGATTGAAAACTTGCAACAGAATACAAAAAATGCCAAGCAAAATATTTTGTTTTGTACTACCGAAAAACAAGCGGAACGCATAGACGCCATTTTTAAAGATATGGATGTCGAAGTCGATTATCAAAGCTTGGTTTTTCCTCTATACAAGGGTTTTATTGACAACGATTTGTTATTAGCTTGTTATACGGATCATCAGATTTTTGAAAGATATCATCGTTTTTCAATCAGAAAAAATGCGCAAAAAAGACAGGCAGTTACGCTCAAAGAAATAACTTCACTCAAAGAGGGCGATTATGTTACACACAGCGATCACGGAATCGGAATATTTGGCGGTTTGCAAAAAATAGAAAGAGCAGGCAAAGAGCAAGAGGTTATAGAAATCATATATAAAAATGGTGACAGGTTGTTTGTGAGCATACATAGTTTGCACAAAATATCGAAGTATAACGCCAAGGAAGGTGCAGTCCCAAAAGTCAGTAAATTAGGTAGCGGAGCTTGGAAATTATTAAAACAGAAAACCAAGAAACGTTTAAAAGAATTGGCTTTTGATATTATCAAACTATATGCCGAACGAAAGCTGCAAAAAGCCTATAAATATGCCCATGACAGTTATTTGCAACACGAGTTAGAAGCTTCGTTTATGTATGAAGATACGCCCGATCAATACAAAGCTACGCAAGACATAAAGGCTGATATGGAAAGCGATAAAACAATGGACAGATTGGTTTGTGGCGATGTAGGTTTTGGCAAAACAGAAGTAGCTTTACGGGCAGCCTTCAAAGCGGTTGATAATGGTAAACAAGTAGCCGTTTTGGTACCGACAACAATATTGGCTTTTCAGCATTTTAAGACTTTTTCCGAACGACTAAAAGATTTTCCCGTAGTAGTAGATTATCTCAATCGATTTAGAACGGCAAAGCAAAAACGAATTATATTAGAAGATTTACAAGCCGGCAAAATAGATATTATCGTAGGGACTCACGCACTTGTTAGTGAAAAAATTAAATACAAAGATTTAGGTTTGATGATTATTGATGAGGAACAAAAATTTGGTGTTTCGGTCAAAGAAAAACTAAAAATCATCAGAAAAAACATAGACACTTTAACACTAACGGCAACCCCGATTCCGCGTACGCTTCAATTTTCGTTGATCAATGAACGCGATATGTCAATAATAAATACGGCACCGCCCAACAGACATCCTATTGAAACCCAAGTGATTCGCTTTGATGAAAAAACAATCAGAGATGCTGTGACTTACGAAATTGAACGAAAAGGACAAGTGTTTTTTATCCATAATCGCATCGAAAATATTAAGGAAGTGGCAGGTATGATACAACGCTTGGTTCCCGAAGCGCGTATAGGCATAGGTCACGGGCAAATGGAAGGTAGAAAACTCGAACGTTTAATGCTCGATTTCATCAATGGCGAGTTCGATGTGTTGGTATCGACAACCATTATCGAAAACGGTTTAGATGTGCCTAATGCAAATACCATTTTCATCAATAATGCCAATAATTTCGGTTTGGCAGATTTGCATCAAATGCGTGGCAGGGTAGGGCGTAGCAACAAAAAAGCATTTTGTTATTTTATTACGCCACCGTATTCGGCAATGACGCCGGAAGCGCGCAAACGCATTGAAGCGATTGAAACTTATACCGAATTGGGTAGTGGTTTTCAAATCGCAATGAAGGATTTAGAAATAAGAGGAGCCGGCGATTTGTTGGGAGCAGAACAAAGCGGATTTATCAATGATATTGGTTTCGATACGTACCAAAAAATATTAAAAGAAGCCATTCAGGAACTAGAAACCAACGAATTTAAAGACTATTTTAAAAATGAAAAAGCCGAAAAATTCACTATAGAAACACAAGTTGATACCGATTTTGAAATATTATTTCCCAATGAATATATCAATGTTACTTCTGAAAGACTTAAACTATACAATGAGCTTGCTTCAATAAATACAGAAGCAGACTTAATAAAGTTTGAAAATGAACTAGTTGATAGATTTGGCGTTTTACCAAAACCAACCATAGATTTATTAAACGCTGTCAGACTAAAATGGTTGGCGCAGGAATTGGGTTTTGAAAAATTGGTTATCAAAAAAGGAAAAATGCTGGCATATTTTATATCAAATCAAGATTCGCCTTATTTTCAAACAAATATTTTCCGGCAAATATTACAAAAAGTACAAGATAATCAGGCTTGTTGTCAGTTTAAGGAAAAACGAATTAATAACGAAGAACGTTTGTATTTGGTTTATCAGAATGTTTACAGTGTTAATGAAAGCATAAGTTTGTTGAGAAAACTGAAATAATGACAAATTCTCTCTGTTTTTGTTAGAAAATATGTTATATTTGACAATAATTTTAAAAAAACAAATATTATGTCAGTAATTAAAGTAGTTGAGCTAATGTCAAGCTCAAAAAAAAGTTGGGAAGATGCTACTGCTAAAGCAGTTAAAAAAGCAAGTAAATCAATTAAAGGTATTAAATCGGCTTATGTACAAGATCAAAGTGTTGTTGTAAAAAACGGCGAAGTGAGCGAGTATAGAGTAAATTTAAAAGTTTCTTTTGAAGTGAAATAAAAGATACTTGTTTTTCATAAAAAAAAATTGCCAACTCCTCGGTTGGCAATTTCTTATTAACCTATAATAAATTATGAAAAACAACTATTTCCGGAATTTTCTTCCTAAAAATGTATGATACAAAGGTAAGTTATATCTTAGTTAAAAAATATCGATAAAAGTAAAAATAGTATCGAAAAAAAATATTTTTTGTTCATTTCCTTTGTTTAAAACATCAATTATCTTAGTTTTGTAGCTGAATTGTAGATATATACACAGAATTAATATGCAAGAGACAATAAATATCGCAGAAGGAATTAAAATAATAAAAACAATAAATGAATCAGAACAAGATGTTAGATTTAGTACTAATATTCGCAAGCTGAATATTCAATTACATTTTAGTTTGTCAGGCGAAACAGATTTTAAAATTATTAAAGGTACACATCGGATTCAGATGAATAAAAATTTGAATTCCTTGTTTTATTTTAATCCAAGAAGTATAATCCCTATTGACGCTATTATTAAACCAAATTCACAATTAGTTTCAATACTATTTTCTTTAAACGCGCTTCATAAATTATTAGATGAATTTTCAATTGATTTTAGTTTTTTTCACGCCAGAAGTAGTCAAAAAAAATTATATAGCAAACGTTTAATGACGCCAAACGAAGTCATTGTCGTTAATCAGATTTTTAAACGAGAAAACACTTCGAAATTTGATGCCATTTATCTGAAAGCCAAAATAATGGAGTTGATTTCATACTATTTTGATGAAAAAGCAATAGAAAAACAAGATGATAATTGCCCCAATTTACGCGATCATAGAAATGTAACTAAAATAAAGAAAGCCAGACAGTTACTTATAGAAAACATCAACGAGACACCTACCATAGAGGACTTGGCAAACGAAATAAATCTGTCTGTAAATATTTTGAAAAAAGGTTTTAAAAAAATATATGGCGATCCTATTTTTAAATACCTGTTAAACTATAAACTCGAATTAGCAAGACAACTCTTGCTAAGTGGCAAATATAGCGTCAAAGAAGTAGCTTACGAGATGGGGTACAGCACGCCCACACATTTTATTGTAGCTTTTAAAAAGAAATTTGGCATTACCCCTAAAAAATATATGCAGGGATAAATGCCAAAAAATATTAATTTACAAGTGAATTACTTCATCATAGGCAGCTGCAACAGCTTCCATAATTGCCTCCGACATCGTAGGGTGAGGATGAACAGCTTCAATAATTTCTCGACCAGTAGTTTCTAGTTTTCTAGCTACAAC
>CAZSBI010000232.1:0-2640 GCA_964604735.1 uncultured Flavobacteriaceae bacterium
CTGTAAGGACATTAATTCTTTACTTCTAATACCTTCTTTATTGTCTTTTCCAATAATGTAAATATCATTATTTTTTGTGTAATTAAACTCCTTCCCTTTAAAAATATGCTGTAACAAGTCTTCAAATGATATTTCATTTACCAATAAAGTCGTTTTAATACTTTTTGGTTCATCATACATGAAAAAATTATTACCTGATTTTTCTGCAGATGCTTTTATCAATGAAACAACATCTGCATTGTAGGCTTTAATTGACAGTAAACCTTGATCGTTTATACCTACTTCAAAATTATCCTTGCCTTTTTGTACAGATTGTCGTTGCCCTCTTCCTCTTGAGTTCTTATTTGCTTTATTCTTAACATCTGACTTGTCAATATAATAAAAACCATTCTCATCTTTATGCACCGTCAAACCATTACTTTTTGCCAACATATTAATAACCTGGTCAAAAGGCCTGTTTAAAATATACGCCGATACTTTGTCTGCTTTTACTTTTGGAGACAAAATAATATTTTTGCCCGATTTATTGGTTATGGCTCTCGCTACCATAATAAGACTATCTTTTGCCAAATTAACAGACAAAAAATCATTCTCTTTTTTGTAAGTAACATCAATTATTTTAGGACTGGGTTTTAAAGGAATAACCGTCTTTTTCGGCATAGGTGTAAAATATAATATATTGCCAACTACTTCAAATTTTACATGATACTTGTGTATCAAAAAAACCAACACTTCTTTTACTTTAAGATTGAAAAAATTACTAATTACCGGTTGTTTTAACTGTGCCGACACGCTCATGTTAAGTTGATGTTCCTCCGCAATACTTGTTAACAGTTCATACAGATTTACACCGGAAACTCCTACACTAATTTTATCGTTTAGCCCTTTTTGATGCTTTGCAATACTGTCTATTTTTTTTGTCAGTTGTGTGTAATCTTGTGCCAAAGCAGAACTGATTATAAACACTAATAATATACTAAATATTTTATTCATCTTTTTTTATTTTTATCAATACACTTGGTTTTATAAACAATAGTTTATTGTCCCAACAAAATCGAATATACTTCTTCTAATGAAGTATCCTTTTTGGCAACCAAATCAAAAGCTTTGTCTGATAAGGTTCGGTATTTAATATTGTTTTGGTTAATTTCGTTACGATTACTTTTTATCTGATTAATTAATTCGCTATCTATCGGAAGTACTTCAAAAATGGCAAGTCTTCCACTATATCCTGTGTAATAGCAATGCTCGCAACCAACAGATTCAGATACAGTCTCAATATGATAGGGCATTTGGTAATTACTAGGCAAACGTTCTTTGTCTAACGGCACCTCTATTTTGCAATGATTACATAATTTTCTAACTAATCTTTGTGCTACTGATGCATTTAGGGTTTCTGCTATTAAAAAAGCCGGCACACCCATATCAACTAATCTTGAAATTGTTCCTATTGCTGAATTTGTATGTATTGTTGACAAAACTAAATGTCCCGTTAGCGATGCCCTAATAGCCATCTGTGCCGTTTCTGCATCTCTAATCTCTCCTAACATAATAACATCAGGGTCTTGCCTTAAAAATGAACGCAAGGCACTAGAAAATGTTAAACCGATATCTTCCCTTAAATGCACTTGATTGATACCATCTAACGTGTACTCAATCGGGTCTTCAACAGTTACAATATTTCTCTTAATGTCATTCAGCATTTTTAAAGTCGCGTATAAGGTCGTCGTTTTTCCTGAACCGGTTGGCCCGCTTATCAATATAATGCCGTTTTCTTTCTTAATGGCTTCTTCATAATACTTTTGCTCATTTTGCTCAAAGCCCAAACTATCTAACGACAAATCGGCAACGCCTTTACCTAAAATCCTTAAAACAATCTTCTCTCCGTATAATGTTGGTAAAATTGATGTTCTAATGTCAAAATCTTGAAAATGAATACGCCCGTCTTGTGGTAATCTTTTTTCTGAAATATCCAGATTGGCTTTTATTTTTACTTTATTTACCAATTCTTTGTAATCGTTTTTGTCTATCCTGAATCGCTCAATTAAAACACCATCAATTCTGATTCTTATCCTTGCAAAATCTTTATAAATCTCAAAATGAATATCACTGCTTCCAATTGACTTTGCCTCACTTATTACACTCTCTAAAAAATCATTGTCTGATTGAAAACTAATATCTGCATTTGCCTTTCTATAATATTTTGACAGTGCTTTTAAAACTGATTGTAACGAAACTGTCTGAAATGATACTTTTTTGTCAAGCAACATTTCTAATTCCTCTTGCAAGCCGTCTGAATACGATGTTTCCGAAATATATAAGGTTAACAAATCCTTAGTTGCAGACTTGGGAACAATCTTATAAAAATTGGCAAACTCTACACTTAATTGCTGCTTTAAGTCATCATTAATTAATATGTCTATGTTCTGATTCATGTTTTTGCGTAATTATCAATTAATAAAAAATCAAATTGTGTCAAGTAATCATAAATACTAATCAAAATCAAAAAAATAGACAAATATGCAGCCAACGGTACGGTATGCTTAACACGATTCTTTCTAAAAATAACTAAATCTAAAAAAACCGAAAACAATAATCCTAATATATAAAACATAATGTAATTACGAAACGAAAATAACG
>CAZSBI010000233.1:0-15605 GCA_964604735.1 uncultured Flavobacteriaceae bacterium
ATTTAGTAGGGTTTAAATATTTTTTTGCGACTGCTTGCACATCATCAACTGTTACTGCTTATACTTTTTGTAAAAACGTTTTGTAATAGTCATCAGGCAAATTGTTTACAAACACATCATAAGCTTGATTAGCAATAGTAGATGGTTTTTCCATTTGCAATACAAAATTTCCTAAATATTTTGCTTTGGTATTTTTGAGTGTTTCGGCATCGACTTTTTCGTTCAATATTTTATTAAACTGTGCTAATGTAACTACAACGGCACTATCGGCAACCGAATTTCTAACACTTGTTGATGCAGTAAATAAAGCACCATACTTACCACTGCCAAAATGACTACGTGCACCATAGGTCCAACCGTGATCTTCACGAAGTGTCATATTTAGGTAACTGTTAAAATCGCCACCTAAAATAGAGTTCATTAACAATACTTTTTGGTAATCGGGGCTTGATTTTCTGACATCAGAACGCTGTACCACTTTAAGTTCGGTTTGCTCTGCATTGGGCATATTGATAAAGTCAATTTCGGTTGCGGCTACGTCATTAATAACCGGAATTTCGGAATTAACAACAGTTGCTTTTTGCCAGTTTGAAAATGCTTTTTCAGCCATTTCTTTAATATCTGTTGCTTTTACATCGCCTACAACAACTAAATAAGCATTATTCGGAATAAAATTATTTTTATAATATGTTTTTACATCTTCCAAATTAATATTTTTCACTGTTTCAATAGTAGTAGATTCGCCATAAGCATGTGCTCCGTAAGCTAATTTATCAGTTACTCTTCTTGCAGCAGCGGGGGTACTTTTTTCATCCATTTTTAAACCCTCAACAAGTTTATTTTTTTCATCTTTAAAATCTTCTGTTGAAAATTTAGGATTTAAAGCTTGATCAGCTGTCAGTGCTAATACCTCGGGGAAATATTTGCTTAGTGCATTGATATTAAATCCGCTTTTGTATAGCGAAACCCTTGCGCCGTAAAAATCTATTTTTTTATTAAATTGATCTTTTGACATATTTTGCGAGCCGCTGCCTAATAACGAGGTTAACAAGTCGTCGGTTCCTTTTTTATTTTTGAGTGCAACAGGCGGGTTATCCATACGAAGGCTGGCGCTTACACGTGGCAATTTATGGTTTTCTACAACAATTATTGTCATACCGTTGTTTAATTTGTAAACAATTGGTTTCTTAAAAGTAATTTTTGGTGCAGGTCCGGCTTCGGGCATTACATTATAGTCTGATGTCATAGTATTTGTTTTATTTACTACGCTGTCTTTGGTACTTCCACAAGAAACAATTGCAAGTGAAAGAAAAAATGATAAGGCATATATTATTCTCTTCATCGTCTTAATTTTTTAAATATTATTTTGTTTCTTTTTTGGGTAAGTATTCTAATAACACACGTTGATTAGGTTTCAAATATTTTTTGGCAACCTCACGAATTTCTTCACGAGTTATGCTTTTGTAAATATCTAATTCTTTATTGATCAAATCAGTATTGCCATATAACACATTATATGTAGCTAAATTATGTGCTACACCTTGCATACTTGTATTTGAATTTACAAATTGATTTTCGACTTTATTAATCAATTTTTGATAATCTTCTTCCGAAATTAAATCTGTTTGTACTTTTTTAATTTCTTCATCGATATCGGCGGTTAAGTCCTTCATAGTTACTTTATCATTTAAAGGAATAGCAAAAATGATATACGTGCCATAATCTTCTTGACTGTTATTAAAAGCGCCTACCATTAGAGCTTCTTTTTTTACATCTACCATTTTGTTATACAATACCGAACTTTTTCCATCGCTTAAATATGATGAAATAAGGTCTAAAACATAAGCATCTCTATCTTTCATCGAAGCGGTTAAATATGCTTGCATAATAGCACCTTTTTGAATGTTTTTATCAAAATATTGTGCATGTTTTTCTTGTGTAATAGCCGGTTCCACTACTTTATTTCTTACAATATCGGCGCCTTTTGGAATAGAAGCGTAATACTTGTTAATCCATTTTTTTACTTGGGCTTTATCAATATCGCCGGCTACAACCAGAGTGGCGTTATTTGGAATATAGAACTTGTGATAAAAAGCTATAAATTCGTCTAATGTAGCAGCATCAAGATGTGCCATTTTGCCTATTGTAGTATGTTTGTATGGATGTTTTGTAAAGAGATTTTCCTTGATTGCTTCCATAAAATGTCCATAAGGCTGATTGTCAACTCTTAGGCGTTTTTCTTCTTTAACAACCTCATTTTGAGTGTCAACACCAATTTGGTTGATTACCGCATGACGCATACGTTCGGCTTCCATCCACAAACCCAATTCGGTATTATTTGACGGAAATACTTCGTAGTAATAGGTTCTGTCATCGCTGGTATTAGCGTTGTTTTGTCCGCCGTGAGAACTCACCACTTTGAACCATTCGCCACGTTTAATATTTTTTGTTCCTTCGAATAAAAGATGTTCAAAAAAGTGGGCAAATCCGGTTCTTGTAGGGTCTTCGTCTTTTGCGCCTACGTGATACATTACGCCAACCGTAGTAACCGGCGCCGTGTGATCTTCGTGTAAAATAACGTGTAATCCGTTGTCGAGGTCAAATTCCTCATATTCAATTTTTTGTGCCATAAGGGTACTTGCTGTAATTAACAACAGCGCAAATATTGCTGTTTTTATTTTCATCATATATGTATTTATTGAGTTATTATTCTTTTGGTTTTACAAATACACTTGCATCGGGTGCCGGCGCATTAATTTTTATTGCTGAAATAGTCATTGATTGTTGTACGATACCATTAACAGATACTTCAATTTTTTCAACAAATTTAAGACCGTCCACTTCCTTGTAAGAAATAATTTTACTATCGATTGTCATACCCTGTACTTCTACTAAGATATGCTCAATTAAATGTGTATTCGGGTTCAACAAGATCTTCATTTCGTTAACATTATACTGATTTAACTCTTTGGTTGTCAGTGTTAAAGCATCATAATCAACGTCGTCAAGCTTTTCTTTACCAATGTATTCTAACTTATCACCACGTTCTTTGTAACGCAACAAATTTCCAAATAAATCTTTGGCTTGCTCTTTTAATTTATTAACGTCTTCGGGCTTAATATCATCATAACCCATAGATTGATTGAGCTTAAAACCTTGTTTGCCGTCAAAAGCCAAGGCAACTAAATCTTGTCCCATCATTGACATTTTAGTATAAATTGTACCATCAGAACTTTGATAAGTATCCATAGGAATTTCCATACCTTGTGCGGTTTTCATTGTGATTGTTTTCTGAACAGATTTCACTTTTGCCAATTTAGCCTTACCGCCAATAGCATTGACATAATCGTTGTAAATTTGATCTACATCTTGCGCAAAAATATTTAGGCTGATAATAGAAACAAATAGTAATAATAAATTTTTCATTTTAATATATTTTTGTTTGTTGTTTTTAAGACGATAAAAGTACAAAAATGTTACTATATATATTTGAGTATTACAAAAAGATTAACATAATGATTTTTGTAATTGGTATATAATGCGATAATTTTTCTTATTTTTGGCATCAAATAAACCAATAAAAATTGAACAATAAATTATGAAAGCATATATATTTCCGGGACAAGGCGCACAGTTTACAGGTATGGGTAAAGAGCTATACGATAATCACGATTTAGCCAAAAAACGTTTTGAACAAGCCAATGAAATATTGGGTTTTGATATTGCCAAAATTATGTTTGAAGGCAGCGCCGAAGAACTTAAACAAACTCGTGTAACACAACCTGCTATTTTCTTACATTCGGTAATATCGGCTGAGTTGCTAGGCGATAGTTTTCAACCCGATATGGTTGCCGGACATTCACTAGGCGAATTTTCTGCCTTGGTTGCCAATAAAACGCTTCGTTTTGAAGATGCTTTAAAACTTGTTTCCAAACGTGCCGAAGCAATGCAAAAAGCAACCGAAATAACCGATTCTACTATGGCTGCCGTATTAAATTTAGCCGATGATGTAGTCGAAAAGATATGTGCCGAAACCGACGGTGTTGTAGTGGCGGCAAACTATAATTGTCCGGGACAATTGGTTATCAGCGGTGAAACCGAAGCTGTAAAACGCGCTAACGAAAAAATGCTAGAGGCAGGTGCAAGACGCGCCTTATTACTGCCTGTCGGCGGCGCTTTTCATTCGCCTTTAATGGAGCCTGCGCGCGAGGAATTGGCAAAAGCAATTGAAGAAACTGTTTTTGATACTCCTATTGCGCCTGTTTACCAGAATGTGGTCGCCAAAGCCGTTACTAATCCCGACGAAATTAAACAAAATTTGATATCACAACTTACCGCTCCCGTACGTTGGACACAAACCATACAACAAATGATTGCTGATGGCGGCAACGAGTTTATCGAAGTTGGCCCGGGGAAAGTGTTATTGGGATTACTTCGTAAAATTGATAGAAATGTTAAAGGCGAAAAGGCTGAGGTATAATTTTTTGGTTTGATTTTTGGTATAAAATCAAATAAAACCGTTTATTACTTAATTTGAATGAAAGAAGAAATACGAAAAAAACTCAAACAGCGTCCTTCCAATGTACTTAAAATTGTAATGTTCGGACCTGAATCTACCGGAAAAACAACGCTCTCGCAACAACTGGCAAGGTATTACAATACCGTTTGGGCACCCGAATATGCGCGCGACTATTTGCAAGATGTCTGGAATAATGAACGACGTACTTGTGAGCAAAAAGATATTATTCCTATTGCCATAGGTCAAATGGAAATAGAAAATGATTTGGCTCAAAAAGCCTCCGATATATTATTTTGCGATACCGATTTGTTGGAAACCAAAGTGTATTCAAAGGAATATTATGGCGGATTTGTCGATCCGCTTTTAGACGAAGCCGCTCGTAATAATTCATACGATTTGTATTTCTTAACATATATAGATGTACCTTGGGAGGCTGATGACTTGCGCGATCGTCCGGCACAACGAGAAGAAATGTTTCAGGCTTTTGAACAAGCCTTAATTGACCATAATAAAAAATATGTTTTGCTAAAAGGTGGCAAAAAAGAACGTTTGCAAACTGCCGTTAAATATATTGATGCGCTACTGAAAAATAAGTAATTATTTTACTTCAAAAGTCTGATTAATATCCCAATTGGCGCGTACATCAATGGGTTTGCTAAAATCAATTGTTTTTTCGGCTTGCTTGTGTTTTAAATAGTTTCCGGTGTCCCATTTGTTGTTGTTATTATCATCGATAACCACTCTGATAGTATATTTTTGTGGCGCTAAATATGTAAACGAAACCTCATCTGCTTGTGTGGTTTTACTCTTGCGTATAACACGATTTTGCGTGTTTAACAACTCTACAAAATATGCTTTGTCTATGCCTTTTATCTTGATTATCAAATTCCCGTAACTTTCTACTTTTGCCAATTTTATTTCAGCACTAATAGTATCCTTATTTTGATTGCCTAAGAAATCTGTTATCGCATTAGGCAATACCGTGATTTTATACTTTTCTCCGGCTTTTTGATCAAAAAACAATAAAAATTGCTTGGTTTTACTCATTTTTGACTGAAAATCAATTGAAATGGAGTCGTTTTGGCGAATTTGTACTTTCGTACTATCTAATTTGTGCAGGGGAATATTTCCTGACAAGATTAAAGTATCTCTCAATCCCATTTTACCATTTCTATTAAAAGTTAAAAGCAAACTATCTGCTTTATCTTTCCTTTTTTTATGAAATGCTTTGGTATAAGTATCTGTTTTAAGCAACAAATGAATGCTATCGCTTTGCGTTTTGTACCACAAATGATGCATTTTATTTTTGTAAAATTGTATTTGTTCGTCTAATTTTACCGTATCAATTATTTTAAAATATTTTGGTATTCCTTTGTAGGTAAAAGTGACATGATTTTTTGACAGCTGCTTAAAATCGCCAAATTTAAAACGTTCTTTCTCTTGAAACACGCGTAAATTTACAAGGCTATCTTTCGGAATTTCAATACTGTTTTCTAAAAAAGCAATTGCTTCTTTGCCGGGCGAATATTGATAATTTCCATCTATATCGGCAAATGCAAATATTTTATATTTCCCTGATTTTAAATGTGTTAGATAATAATTTCCGCCTTTATCAACCACAGCTACATAATATGGTTTCTTTTTAAAAACCAATGAATCGTTAAAGTTTTTTGCCTTATACAAAACGACAATTGTGCGTTTGGGTGGTTTATTAAAATGCTCAAACGATACTTTTCCTTGAAGTTTTAAACTGTCAATCTGATTGCCTGTGGCAAAAACAAATTGCAAATTGCCATATTTATTTCCTTCATTATTATCGACTATACTTTCACCAAAATTGATGAGATAAGTTGTGTTGGGTGACAAATCTTCCTTGAATTTAATCACTATTTCCTTGTCAGGCGTGCCCATAGGGCTAATGCTTGGCGGTGGATCGACCGGTGGCGAAATCATAAAGTTTTTTTGAATATCTTTCAGTTTGATATACTCGTCAAATTCAATTGTAATTTCTTTTGCTTTAAAATTGACACTGGCATTTTCGGGACTCGCCTTTAATAATTTCGGAGGGTCTTCGTCCTTTGGTCCACCCGTCGGATTGCCCGGACTGGCACATTGTACCAAAATCATTATTAATAATATATGTATAAACAGTCTTTTCATAATTGGGCGTAAAGTTACGCAATGTTACAGTAATAAAAAAATGGGGAAAAATCCTGTTGTTTTTAACCCAAAATATTTTTACCTTTGTTGCCTGTTGGGAATAATCCGAAAAAACAACATAAAAATACCGGAGTAGGAAAAAAACTTAAAAAAAATATTACAATGAAAAAATTATTATTATTAACAATGCTTATCGTAGGTTTAAATTTAACTGCACAAGAAAATCACTTTGGAATAAAACTAAACATCGGGCAAAATACTTTTGCATACAAAAACGTTGAAGGTTCTCAATACAGTACAGGTAAAATTGGGCTGGGAATAGGCTTTATGGGAGAATTTATGATTAATGACCAATTTGCTATAGCACCTGAAATAAACTACACTATGGCAGGTGACAATTATGAAGGAGAAGAAAGTGGTATAAAATTTAAGAGCACTATATATTTATCATATTTGAAGATTCCTTTACTAGCACGTTACTATATAAATGAAAACTTTAGCATTGAGGCAGGCCCGTACTTAGGAATGCTTTTAACTGCTGATAGGGATTATTCAATTACTTATGATGGTAATACAGATAGAGATTCTAAAAGTATAAAAGATGTATTTAATGATACTGATTTTGGTCTAAACTTTGGTCTAGGTTATAAAATGGAAAATGGATTGTTTATTAATGCTCGCTACTCTTATGGTTTATCAATAATAAATGTTCTAGAAGATAGTAACGATAAACAAGAGGTTCGTAATGCTGCAATTAACATTGGTATTGGATATTTTTTTAAATAACATCTTTATCAAAATATAATTTATAAAGGCTGCCTTAAAAGTAATAGAGGCAGTCTTTTTTCTTATTTCACCCAAACCGGCAATTGCGAAAAATCTATATCAAAAATAAGGCTCATATAAAAATATGCGACCAAAGTAAGTAATACTATTCCTATAAAATTAAGCCAAAATCCGGTGCGTATCATATCGCTGATTTGTAATTTTTTTGATCCAAAAACAATGGCGTTGGGCGGTGTTGCCACCGGTAACATAAAAGCAAAAGACGCGGCAATGGTGGCGGGTATCATCAAAAATAATGGGTGAATAGCCATAGCTACTGCCATAGCCGCTAAAATAGGTAAAAAAGTTTCGGTAGTTGCCGTGTTCGATGTTAGTTCGGTCAAGAAGGTTATGGTTACTACAATCAATAATAAAATCAGTAGCGGATGTATGTTTTGTAAATGCGATAAAGAGTCGCCGATATAGGACGATAAACCCGATTCTTTAAAACCGCTTGCCAAGGCAAAACCGCCGCCAAAAAGCAAAATAATACCCCAAGGAATGCGCTCTGCGGTATGCCAATCCATTAAAAAACTTGATTTTTGCTTGTCTTTTGACGGAATAATAAACAGTAAAACGCCTATAAATATGGCTACATTTCCGTCGGTTATCCATTTGGGCTGCGCAAACAAATTAGACCAACCCGGCGTGCTGAATAATCCGAAATGAATAGGTTTACGAAACAACCATAGCAAAGCTAAACTGACAAAAAGCGTGAGTACCCATTTTTCTTCGTAAGACATTTTGCCTAAGGATTGATACTCTTTTGAAATCACATTTTTGCCTACCGAAAAACTTTCTTTACTATTTTTAAAAAAGATAGCATACAAGTAAAAGTAAGTAATTGTTAGCAATAATACGGACAATGGTAAAGCAAAAACCATCCATTGTGCAAAGGATATTTCGGGCGCTTCGGGAAAAAAGATACTAAAAATACGCACAAATGACAAATTGGGCGGTGTACCAATCAAAGTGGCGATACCCCCGATTGATGCCGCATAGGCAATGCCTAAAAGCAAACCTTTTTCCATTTTTTTAATCCCTTCGGATGTATTTATTTCTTCCATTTTGGCTACAATTGACAACAAAATAGGCACCATCATCATTGTCGTTGCGGTGTTTGATATCCACATTGACAAAAATGCGGTTGTCAGCATAAAACCGAGTAAAATTCGAGCCGGACTCAAACCAATAAGCAATAAAAGTCGTAGGGCAATACGCCTGTGCAAATGCCATTTTTCCATTGCCAAAGCGATTAAAAATCCACCTATAAATAAAAAAATCAAATGATTAAAATAGGTGGCGGTTACAGCTTTGCCGTTCATAATACCATAAAGCGGGAACAGCGCTACCGGAAGCAAGGCGGTAACTGCCAGCGGAATTACTTCGGTCATCCACCAAATAGCCATCAACAAAGCTACGCCTGCGGTATAAGCAATGACGGGTTTGTCTTTATCAAAAATTTCGGGGAATAAAGTAAAAATCAATAAAATCAGAGGCGCTGTAATAAATGCCACTTTTTTAAAAGAAATATGCGCTAAAATATTTTTCATTTTATTGTCATTTAACAAATGAATCTATTACACTATCATATCGAAAAACTATTCCTCATCTTGATTAGCTTGCGGTAATTGTTTTTTGGCTTTTGCGCCCAATGTTTTGAGTTTTTCTACCCTGCTGATTAAGTTTCCTTTTCCGGTACTTAATTTGTTCATTGCTGCATCATAACTCTGTTGTGCATTTTCTATTCGCTTGCCTATTTGCTCTATATCGGCAAGTAGTCCGTGAAATTTATCGTATAAATTACCGGCTTGCTTGGCTATTTCGGTAGCATTTTGACGTTGTTTTTCGTTGCGCCACATATTATCGACAATTTTTAAGGTTGCCAACAGGGTAGTTGGTGTAACCAAAACGATATTGCGTTCAAAAGCATATTGATACAATTCGGGTTCTTCGCGCAAAGCTGCCGAAAAAGCTGGTTCTATGGGAATAAACATCAGTATAAATTCGGGCGATTCGCCTTCGAGTAAAGCATCATAAGATTTTTTTGACAAACCGTTTATATGGGTTTTTAAAGACAGAATATGTTGTTTTAAATATGTTTTGGTTTGGTTCTCATCGTCCTCATTGCTATATTTTTCGTAAGCGGTCAAAGATACTTTGGCATCGATAACCATTTTTTTATTATCGGGCAATTGTATAACGACATCGGGTTGCAGGCGTGTACGCGTACTATCTTCGCTTGCTTGATAACTTTGTTGAGTAAAATACTCGCGTCCTTTTTCCAATCCCGATTTTTCGAGTAAGCGATTCAGGATAGTTTCGCCCCAAATACCTTGAGTTTTACTTTCGCCTTTGAGTGCTTTGGTCAAGTTTAAAGCATCTTGACTCAGTTGTTGGTTAAGTTCTTTTAAGTTGCGCAACTGTACATACAACTCACGGTGGCGTGCCAAGCTTTCTTTGTCGGTATCTTCGACCTTTTGTTTAAACGACTTCATTTCGTCCTTAAACGGTGTTAGAATTCTGTCAATATTTTGCTGATTTTGCTCTGTGAATTTTTTCGATTTTTCCTCTAATATTTTTTGAGCCAGATTTTCAAATTTTTCTTGTAAAAGTGTTTCATTTTTTTTGAAATCATCTTTGAGCAATTGCCATTTTTCTTCCCAATTTTTAATATCGTTTTGCAATCCGGCAATTAATATTTCAAATTCAGATTTTTCTTGCAAGTTTTGCTTTTCTAAGCTATTATACTGTTTTTCAAGATTTTGCTTTTCATCTAAAAAACTTTTCAACAAATCATTCTTTTCTTTTTCAAAAGATTGTTCTTTTTCTTTGAGGCTGTTTTCGAGCAAACGATATTTATCATCATAAGCCAATTGGTTTTCGAGCATAGACTGTTTAAAACGTAATTTTGTCCAAAAATGTGAAATAATCACTCCGATAAAAAGCGCCAAAAAAGCAATCAATAAATAGATAACAGCATCATTCATAATAAACAAAATTAAATATTGCTCAAAGATAATAAATCTTGACGGTTAAGCACAACAAAAATTACCCTTCGATTGAACAAAGGGTAATTCAGGTATTAAAAATTATTATTTAAAATTATTGTTGTTGTAAATGTATTCTGCTACGGCTTTTACTTGTTCAGGTTTATATGCCATTTTGGGCATATCCATAAAATTATCTATACCGTCTTTGTAAATAGCATTTTTCTTGTCTGGATTAGCTACAAAAGCGCTTATCGCTTTGATAAAAGTGGCTTTTCCCGGGTACTTTTTCTTATAGGTCTGTTTTATTTTGTTCATATCCGGACCTATTAACTCTTCTTTACTATGGCAATAGCCACATTGTCTCTTGTAGAATTTTGATACATCAAAATTTGAGGGGACTTGCTCAGTTGTTACCGAAATTACATTCTTTGAAGAAGCAATTTCATTATCAGACATTGTAAGGTTAATTTTTGTTAGTAATAACATACTAAACAAAGCAATTAATGATAACTGGATTTTATACATAACTATAAATTTTAAATTAATAAAAATGCTCCAGTTGTGTTGTTACTGCAAAGGTATAAATAAATTCTGATATTTATCATTTACTGCCAAAAATTCACAAAAAATGGGGAAAATTCCCCTAAAAACCACCCTAAAGGGTGAGAAAAATCACCTAAAAGGGTGTTAAATACTAACTAATTAGTATCTAATTTTACATCTATGAATTTAAAACTTAAATTATTATGAAAAAAGTATTATATCTAAGCTTATTATTATTTGCTTTTACACTAACAAACTGTGGAAACGCAAATAATGACAAGCAAACTGAAATTGCAAGTGTTGCAAAAAACATGGTAAAAGAAAAAAATGATGATGCTAAATTAAAAAGATACTTGGTTAAATCGGGTATCATTTTATATAAAACATCTACAACCGGCAAAGTAATGGGTTCTACTATCAGTGGTTCGGGTACCGAAGAAATATATTTTAAAGATTGGGGGGCAGTAGAACTTAAAAAATCAGATAATAAAAAAGTGACCAAAATGAATATTTTTGGTCAAAAGAAAACCGATGTGGTTGAAGAACATACTATTAATAAATTAGATAATGGTAAAAGCTATTCGGTTGATACTAATAATAAAGTCATCTATTTACGAAGAGATCCGGCTATGGAAATGATGAAAGCATTTAATGGAGGCGATGTTGTTGACCCCGGTAAAAAAATGCTCGAATCAATGGGTGGTAAAATAATAGGTAAAGAAAAAATATTAGGATACACTTGTGATTTATGGGAAATACCCGGCGGAAAACAATGGATATATAAAGGCTTACCTTTAAAACTAGAAATGACTGTAATGGGAGTTACATCTAAAACCGAAGCTACATCAGCTAAATTTAATGTAGCTGTACCTGATAAATATTTTGAGTTACCCGATTATCCTATTCAAAAAGAAGAAGGATATCAAAACGATGAAGAATATGCACAAGACAAAGCTGAAATGAAAAAACAAGCAGCTAAAATGAAAAATATGACTTTTGAACAATACAAAGCAATGGTTCATAAGGAAGACCCTGAAACAAGAAATATGAGTGATGAAGAACTTAAAATGGGTTATCAAATAATGAAAAAAATGGCAAACAATATGTCTAATTAAAAATAAAAAATAAAGTTATGAAAAAAATTACCTTTTTATCAATGATGCTACTTATTATCGGTAGCTTAAACGCACAACTCGGTACTTATCAATTTCAAGAATTTAATGATTCAAATGGTTTTGGATCATTTTCCGGAATGACCAATGTTTTTTCCGGTGGAGATTTTGATACAGAAGATGCTCCAAATATTCCTATCGGATTTGATTTTGAGTATGCCGGACAAACTTATAATACACTGAATATCAGTGTAGATGGCTCTGTTTCATTTACGGAAAATAATATAACCGGTGGTAATGATTTGGCTAGTACAACTGCACATCATATTAACATAATTGCTCCTTTTTGGGACGATTTAAAACTGTTTAATTCAGACAATGGCGTTATCTCTTACAGAACTTATGGTAATGCTCCCAATAGAGGATTTGTTGTAGAATGGAAAAATATCAGAAGATATAATCATACCGGAACAGTAACTTTTAGATTGATTCTCAGAGAGACAACTAACTATATCAAATTTCATTACGGAACTAGTAATCTAAGTTTCTCAGATGCATCAATCGGGTTTAACGCTAATGATGGTACAACTACTACATTTGTAAGTGTTACGCCGGGTGCTACTACTTCTGTTAGTACAAGCACGGCAAATAATGATGTCAATAGTACCGATTTTCCTGAAAATATGATATATGTTTTCTCTCCACGACCTGAAAACGATTTGCATCATAATGCAATCCAAATTACACTCAACGATTGTGCTCACCCTATCTCGGCATATAATGCAGGAGCCACCTATTCCGGAGGAAACACTCCAACTTGTGGAGGTTACGCAGGAAGCAGCACCAGAGATATCTGGTATAAATTTACCGCACCAGAAAAAGGTGCTATAAGAATAACCAGAAAAAATGAAGGCGACTGGTCATCTATTTCTTATGCAATTCAACATGGTGGAGGTTTATCCAATCCAATTATTGCATGTGATTTTATACCAACAGCTAATACTTCGAAAGAAATATATAATCTTGTTCCGGGTGATATCTATTTTATTAGAATGTGGGATTATGATAATAATAATTTTGGATATGCCTACTTCTGTGTAGAGTCATTGGATAATGATTATAATAATCATTCTTTTCCTTTAACCGTTCAACCTGAAAATGCTTCTTCTTACATAGAAACTTATGCTAATAATGTAGGAGCTACTGCATCACCTAACCCTCCTGTAGGTGCAGATGGATATAATGGTGGTGATATATGGTTTAACTTTGTAGCACCTTCTAATGGACAAATAGCAGTAGTACATTCTGATATCGCAGGAGATTGGTCTTCATTTGCCTTTACAGTTTCAACAGGAGCAGGAGCTGCTTATGATGCACACGGTGTTATATATATTTTAGGTTATTCCGCACCATATACTCCCGTAGTTATTAGTGGATTAACAGCCGGCACTACCTATTATCTAAGAGCATGGGATTATAATAATGACGATTTTGGTAATTCTCCGTTCTATCTTAGAGTAGATACAACTGTCGGAATTGAAGACTATACAAATCTTGATTTTAAATATTATCCTAATCCTGCAACTAACGTATTAAATGTTAATGCTAAAAATGATATTTCTAGTATTACATTAACTAATATGATGGGACAACAAGTATTGTCTGTTACACCAAATATGCAAGAAACTACCATTGACATTGCTCACTTACCACAAGGTATTTATATGATGAATGTACTGGTTGGCGATAGTTCAAAAACAGTAAAAATTATTAAGAAATAGTGTTGTTTATTGTTGTATAGTGTTATCACTATATTTAAAACCCTCTCGTTATTGAGAGGGTTTTTTATTATCTTTGCACTATAAAATCTACTAATATGAAAATAGCTATTGGAAATGACCATGCCGGTACCGAATATAAATTTGCCATCATAAAACTGCTTGAAAAATTAGGACATAGCGTTATAAATTTTGGTACAGATACAAATGAAAGCGTCGATTATCCCGATCATATTCATCCCGTTGCTTTTGCTGTCGAAAATAATGAAGTTGACTTGGGTATTATACTCTGCGGAAGTGGTAACGGTGCCTCAATTACCGCTAACAAACATCAAGGAGTGCGTGCTTCGCTTTGTTGGAACAACGAATTGGTAGCTCTGGCACGCCAACATAATAATGCCAATATTTTAGGACTCCCTGCCCGTTTTATATCAAAATATCAAGCACTCGAATTTGTCGAAACTTTTTTAAATACCGATTTTGAAGGAGGACGACATCAAAATAGAATTGATAAAATACCCGTAAAATGATTTTAAAAAAACTACTGTTTATTTTATCATTATTTATATCTGCTACTGTTTTTTCACAAGAAGAAGCTACGCTTACCATAAAATTTAACAAAAGTATCGATAGTGGAAATTTGCTTGTTTACATATATGATAAAGCAGAAGGTTTTCCAAAACGAAAGGATTTAGCTTATAAAACACTAATCATAAAAGCAAATCATACCCGACAAATTACAATCGATAATCTACCTTATAATAGGTATGCAATTATTATCATTCACGATGAAAACAGTAACCAAAAAATGGATAGAAACTGGATGGGTATGCCGGGCGAGCCTTATGCATTATCAAAAAAAACTACTTTTAGAATTGGACCACCAAAATTTAAAGATGTGTCCTTTATATTTTCCGACACTAATAAGGTTTTGTTAATGAATTTTTAGATTGTTATAAGTTTTTCTTATTGCACTATAAATATATTTAAAGTAATTCGCTTTACAACAGTGAGTTATCGTCATATCTTTGCCCTGTAATAAAACAGAAAATAATAAAAATTTTAAAATATGGAACAAGTAAAAGCAATGCCTTTATTAGGCGACAAATTTCCCTCGGTAAGCGTACAAACGACACAAGGTAAAATGAATTTACCCGAGGATTATAAAGGTAAATGGTTTGTATTATTTAGCCACCCTGCCGATTTTACACCGGTATGTACTACCGAATTTGTAGCATTTGCACAAAAATCAGATGAATTTAAAAAATTAGGCGTAGAGCTTATCGGATTATCAGTCGATCAAGTATTCTCGCATATTAAATGGGCTGAATGGATCGAAGATAATTTAAAGGTACATATTCCCTTCCCTATCATTGCCGATAGCGCCGAAGGTGTATCAAAAGCACTTGGAATGATTCACCCGGGAAAAGGAAGTAGCAATACAGTTCGTGCTGTATTTGTTGTAGATCCGGAAGGAAAATTGAGATTAATGATGTATTATCCTCAAGAAATTGGTCGTAATGTTGATGAAATTATTCGTGCCGTAAAAGCACTTCGTTTTTCTGATGCCAATGGTGTAGCAACTCCTGAAAATTGGCCTGAAAATAATTTGATTGCCAACCACGTTATTATTCCTCCGGCAAGCGATGTAAAAACCGCAAACGAAAGAAAAAAT
>CAZSBI010000234.1:0-2877 GCA_964604735.1 uncultured Flavobacteriaceae bacterium
AAAAGGAACGAGGTAAAAGGTAAAAGTGCGTTTGAAGTCGAAAGATTGAAGTCCGAAGCCGGAAGTAGGTGGCTGTCCCGATAACTATCGGGAGTTTTCACGACGCAGGAGTGAAATTTGTATCGAAGTCACCGGTGTTATGAAGCGCAAAATAAGTGACTTCGACCGTAAAAAACAAACAGATTTCTCACATTCGTTCGAAATAACACGCTCCAACTAACCATTAACCACTAACAACTAACCATTAACCACTAACAACTAACCACTAAAAAAGATTCCTCACTTCCAACGAAATGACAAAAGCTTGCATTTTCTACTAAAAAATAGGTGACTGTTCCAATAGCCAACAGCCAAAGGCTAAGAGCTAACAGCCAATAGCTAAGAGCCAACAGCCAACAGCCAAACCCCCACTTACTCTTTCAAAGACAAACCGATTCGTTTGCGTGCAACATCAACACTGATTACTTTTGCTCTGACAGTTTGGTTTAGTTTGACAATTTCATTAGGATTAGACACAAATTGATTGGATAAATTAGAAATATGTACCAATCCGCTTTCCTTGATGCCGATATCAACAAAACAACCAAAATTGGTGATGTTATTGATAATACCGGGGTAATATTCGCCTACTTTTACATCGTTAATATCTTTTAAATCAGGGCTAAATTCAAATATCTTGGCTTTTTCTCGTATATCAACACCGGGTTTTATAAGTTCTTTGATAATATCTTTTAGTGTTAGCAATCCGGTTTTTTCGGATACAAAATTTTGTAATGGTATTTTTGATAACAATTCTTTGTTGCCAATCATTTCGTCAACTTTTACTCCCAAATGCTTAGCCATTTGTTTCACAACCATGTATGATTCGGGGTGAACGGCTGAGTCGTCGAGTGGGTTAGTGCCATTTTTAATTCGTAAAAATCCGGCACTTTGTTCAAAAGCTTTATCGCCCAAACGTTTTACTTTTTTTAGTTCGGCTCTACTTTTTACGCTACCGTTTTCACTACGATAGTTAACAATATTTTCGGCTAATTTTTCGCCAATTCCGGATACATATTTAAGCAAATGCTTGCTGGCGGTATTTACATTTACACCAATTAAGTTTACTGAGCTGACAACAGTTGTATCAAGTTCCTCCTTTAATAATTGTTGGTCAACATCGTGTTGGTATTGTCCTACACCAATCGATTTGGCATCAATCTTAACCAATTCAGCCAAAGGGTCTTGCAATCGTCTTGCAATAGAAACAGCTCCGCGTACGGTAACATCTTTGTCAGGAAATTCTTCTCGTGCTACTTTTGACGCCGAATAGATTGAAGCACCGGCTTCGCTTACTACAAAAATTGGAATTTTTTCATCAAATTTTATACTTTTGACCAACTGTTCTGTTTCGCGAGAAGCCGTGCCGTTGCCAATGGCTATGGACTCTATATTGTATTTGTCAACCAACCATTTTATTGTATGAATGGCTCCGTGTCTGTCTTTTTGCGGCGGATGCGGATAAATTGTGTCGTTATGAAGCAAGTCGCCTTGTTGGTTGATACATACAATTTTGCAACCTGTTCTAAATCCGGGGTCAATGCCAAGTACATTTTTTTCGCCCAAAGGAGATGATAATAACAATTGTTTCAAATTCTCCGAAAACACTTTAATCGATTGTTTGTCAGCTTGTTGCTTGTAATAATTAATGGTTTCGGTGCCAATTGACGGTTCTAAAAGTCGTTTGTAGGCATCGGTGATTGCCATTTCTATTTGTTCGGCAGCACTGTTGTTGCTTTTGATAAAACGATTGTCTAATTTGTCAAAAATCATATCCTTGTCAACGCTAAGTTTCAGTCGGATAAATCCTTCTTTTTCGGCACGCAACATAGCCAATAAACGATGTGATGGGCAACGACTAATGGGTTCTTCCCAATCGAAATAATCTTGATATTTTTGTGCCTTTTCGTCACTTTCTTTGCTCTTGACAACTTTTGTTTTAATTTTAGCAGATTTTTTTAGCACGCGTCGGAGGTAATTTCTAACCCAAATATTTTCATTAATCCATTCGGCAATAATGAAACGGGCGCCTTCTAAGGCAGCGGCTGTATTGGGCACTTGATCATTGATATACCTTTCGGCAGCCAATTCAATATCGTTATTTCGTTGTGCCATTATTTGTTTTGCCAAAGGTTCTAAACCGTTTTTACGGGCGGTTTCTGCTTTTGTTTTGCGTTTCTTTTTATAGGGCAAATATATATCTTCGAGTGTTGTGGCATCGTAGGTGTCATATATTTTTTGTTTGAGTTCATCTGTCAAAACGCCTTGTTCTTCTAAAGCTTTAATAATGGTTTCTTTGCGTTTTTCAAGCTCTTCAAACTGTTTTTTACGTTTTTGTATTTCAAAAATGGCAACTTCATCCAAATTATGAGTCAGTTCCTTTCGGTAACGCGCTATAAACGGCACGGTACAATCTTCGTTTAGTAAATTAATGGTATTTTGAACAGATTTGAGATTGATATTGAGTTCTTGACTGATAAATTTTGAAATGTCCATATATATAATGTGTAATTTTTGAATTGCAATAATACGAACAATGCTTTTAACTTGCAAAAGGCTTATAAAACAAAGAGGACTGCCATATTTCTATAACAGTCCTCCTTTAACCAAAATAACTCAACTATGAAAAAAAAATTTCACATTTTATACTTAACAAACACCGTGCCAAACTTTGATATGTCAGTGTAATTAATTGATAAAATGCTACTTTTCTCAATTGATTCTACTCTTATAACGAAAAAAACTGTTTTTTATTACAGATATATTTCAAAAAATGTTAATTAATATTTTATTAAAGCTGATTTTAAATAATTCCATTTTCTTCTTTTATTTCTTGTA
>CAZSBI010000235.1:0-3278 GCA_964604735.1 uncultured Flavobacteriaceae bacterium
CGATTTAAAAGAATTAGCTTTAAAAAATAAGCCTAAAAGATTGGTTTTGGCAGCAGCAGGTGACGAACATTCTATTGATGCCGTAATGGATGCATACAAAATGGGTGTTATAGAACCTGTTTTAGTAGGAAGAAAAGAGGAAATATATAGATTAGCAAGCGATTGCAATAAACTTGATCAACTTGAAATATATGACATTTCAAATGATAAAGAAATTGTAAAAAAAGCAGTGCAATTGTTAGTTGCCGGTGAAGCAGATATTATGATGAAAGGTAATGTAACAACCGCCACTTTACTCAAAGGCGTTCTGAATAAAGAATATGGTATGCAACACAAGTCATTTATGTCGCATTTCGCTATTTTTGAGTTAAAAAATTATCATAAATTACTAGCTATTACTGATGTAGCTTTGAATATTTTACCAACATTAGATCATAAGGTTCATATCGTTGAAAATGCTGTCAATTTTATCAGAAAAATAGGCATTGAACAACCAAAAGTAGCTGCTTTATCTGCTATTGAAATGGTAAATGAAAAAATGCCTTCAACACTTGATGCCGCTTTGTTGTCAATTATGCAAAGACGCGGACAAATAAAAAATTGTTTAATCGACGGTCCTTTGGCTTTTGATAATGCGATTAGTTTAGAAAGCAAGAAACAAAAAAAATTAGGTGGCGAAGTGGCAGGTAATGCCGATATTTTGCTTGTTCCTAATGTAGAATCAGGAAATATTTTGTATAAATCACTTGTCGCTTTTGCGGGTGCCAAAGTAGCGGGAATTGTACTAGGTGCCGATTTTCCTATTGTACTTACTTCAAGAGCTGATTCGGAAGAAACTAAATTGAATAGTATATTACTTGCAGCGGCATCTGTAAATAAATTATAATTTTGATGTATAGTCAATTTCCTAAAATATTAGTTATTAATCCGGGTTCAACAACTACCAAAATTGCTGTTTTTGAAGGAAATGTTCCTGTCTTTGTTGAAAAAATTACACATAAATTGTCTAATTTGCCAAAAGATGAATTTGTCAATACTCAAGTCGATTTTAGAAAATTGCTAATTCAGAAAACACTTAAAAATCAAAATGTTTCATTGCAAGACATCGATTTGATTATGTGTAGGGGCGGTTTGTTAAAACCTGTTGCCTCAGGAGTTTACGAAGTCAATGAGCAGATGTTGCACGATTTAAAAAATGCCCGAAAACAACACGCTAGTAATTTGGCAGCAATTATTGGACACAGACTTTCCGAAGGAAAAATACCTGTATATATTGCCGACCCCGTTGTCGTAGATGAAATGCACAAAATAGCACGTTATGCCGGGCATCGCGATTTTGAACGCATTTCGATTTTTCACGCCTTAAATCACAAGGCGGTTGCACGCAGATATGCCCAAAGTATTGATAAAAAATACGAAGATCTAAACTTGATTGTTGCTCATTTGGGTGGCGGTATTTCGGTAGGTGCGCATAAAAAAGGAAAAGTAATAGATGTAAATCAAGCCCTTGACGGCGAAGGTCCTTTTTCGCCCGAACGGTCAGGTACGCTACCTGTCGGTCAGCTTATCAAAAAAGCTTTTTCAGGTAATTATACACAAGCAGAAATGCATAAGATGATAGTTGGCAAAGGAGGTGTGTCTTCGTATTTAGGCACAAATAATATGCAAGAAATAGAAGCTAATCTTACAGCCGAAAAGAGAGAAATATTAGTAGCAATGGCTTATCAGATAGTCAAAATAATAGGTGAAATGGCGACAGTATTAAAGGGTGAAGTGAATGCTGTTATTCTGACAGGAGGTGTGGCTCATTCTAAATTAATAACTGACGAAATTGTTAGCGCCGTATCATTTATTGCACCCGTAATAATATATGCCGGCGAGGACGAAATGCAAGCTTTGGCAAACAATGGTTTGTTGCTATGGCAGAAAGAATTGGAAGTAAAAAAATATTAATGTCTGTTTGAAATACTGATTTTTAGAATAGATAACATCAAAATAATAGCGGCAATCCACTGAATAGGTGATAATATTTTACCATTGATAAGATAGTCAAAGAATATTGCCGAGACAGGAAACATTAATTCTGCAAATGTAGCCACTGATGCTTTTATTTTTCGCAAACCGTAGTAGTATATAAATATAGCCCCCGATCCGGTTGTGGCGCTAATAATAAACAGATATAACCAATTTGTCTGACTTGCTTTTTCTAGGGCTTGATAATCGCCAATAAGTATAAAAAAAACAAAGAGTACAATAGAGCTAAATCCGTATCTGAAAAATGTACTTACCTGAAAAGGATATTTATACAAAACTTTTCTACTAAATACAGTTGAGGCGCCAAAAGAAAAAGCAGCAAGCAAAGAAAGAAGAATTGCTAAAATGCTTTCGTAATCGTCTGAAAATGAAGGTGTGTTAAGTCCAAAGGTCAAAAAATAACTTGCTGTTAAGGCGATTGAAGCGTATAGGTAGAACTGCTTTTTAGGTTTTTCGCCTAAAATAAAAATAGCAAGAACAATGGCAAAAACAGGTTGTAATTTTTGTAGTAAAACAACAACGCTGAGCGCCTGAAATTTAATAAGGAACAAAGCTTTGACAATAGCAATAGTGCCAATTGCTCCTCCGCTTAGTGCAATGAGTGTAAACCAAATATAATCAGATTTAGTAAATTTTGATAAATAATGATACTCTTTAAAAAAGAATAGGTTCATTATTAGAAAAGGAATTAAGTGTAAGGCAAAAACAACAAAAACAACATCGAGATTGGAAAGCTTCGGAGTTAAAAAAACACCGTCAAATCCCCACAATGTAGCAGCAATTCCTACTAATAATGCTCCGGCAAATGTTTTGTTACTTCTAATGTTTTGCATAAATGTTTATTAAAAAAACTGCCTGAAATATTTTTTCAGACAGTTAATATATATTGTAAAGTTCTATTATTCATTTAGTAACTCTTTCACTTTTGCTTCAAGTTGTTCTCGGCGTAAGTTTTTGGCTCTGATAATACCTTTTTTGTCAAGTAAAAATGTTTGAGGTATAGACATTACACCATATAATTTAGCTATGGGTTCTTGCCAAAATTTTAAGCTTGACACGTGTTGCCAGTGTAAACCGTCGTCTTTGATGGCTCTTTCCCAAGACATTTTATTTTTATCTAACGAAACGCCTATTACGGTAAATCCTTGATCGTGGTATTTGTCATATATTTGTACAACGTAAGGGCTTTCGGCTCTACAAGGACGACACCACGAAGCCCAAAAATCAATTAAAGTAACCTTGCC
>CAZSBI010000236.1:0-2518 GCA_964604735.1 uncultured Flavobacteriaceae bacterium
TACCAATGCACACACACCTGTAAACAAAGGTTCTATTACCGGAATATTAGGTGCATATCACGGTGTATTCCAAGTGTATATTCGCAATATTCAAGATTTGAATATGACACAAGAGCGCTGCAATCCCGAATTATTGGACGAAACTTTCGGTAGAGGCGTACCATCGGTAGATTTAGATATTACAGGATGGACAAACTACAATCAAACAGGCACACGCAAATGGTTTGCCAACGCTTATTACAGAGGAGCTGTAAATGTGTATGCAGAAATGAATGCCTATCAATCAAATGAAACGGTAAATATTGCTTGGTTAGTTTCTCCCGGTGTGCAAGTAGCTGCCAATTCGGTATTAAATTTCCAAACAGCCAAAGCATATTGGAAACACGATGCTTTAAGCGTATTGATATCGACAGATTTCAATGGAGTAGATGTGACAGGTGCCACTTGGACACCGCTAACGGCGCGTTTAGCTACCAATACTGATGCAAACCACGCTTGGATAGATTCAGGTGATGTTGACTTGTCTGCTTATGCCGGACAAACCGTTTATATTGCATTTAGATACGTAGGCGGTGACACACCAACAGCTACAACAACTTACCGAATTGACAATGTAGTTATTAAGTAAGTTTATACATATATTTTATAACTAAGGGCGTCGCTTTGCGACGCCCTTATGTTTTATAGCAACTGAAATTTGCAAAACAATCTATTTAAGGTATAGACATTAGTCTTATTGGGTAGTAGATAATATTATCTAAAATGTTACTTGTTTTTTTATGTGCAAATAAAACAAACGACCCTGAAAGAGCCGTTTGTTGATTATTATTTGTAGATAAAAAATTATCAGATTATTTTTCAATAATTGCTTTAAGTAAATTGGCAATTTGACGGGCATTTTCTATATCTGATGCTTGTATTGTAATAGTATTCTGATATGATTTGCTTGTGCCATTCTCATAATATTTGATAATCTTTTCAAGGTGTACGGTTTTGACAATGACGGTCACATTTTTACCGGTAGTTTTTATTTTTACGGACTTATCTTTTAAATCAGCGGTATTTACTTCATATAATTTTTCTTTACTCGATTTTTTAGTTACAATTGTATTCTTAAATTCAAGTACTTTTCCGTCTTCTTTTATATTGAGCTCTTGTTGAAAGGTTTTGTCGCCAACGGCAACTTCACCAACTATTTCTTGTAGTTTTTGTGCCATACTTGCCTTACTGCCTTTAACAAACTTGTTTTCTTTGTCTGTGGCACTGAGTTCAATCATTTTTACTAAAACGTTTTGTGCTACAATAGCATCTTCAACCTTTGAAAAGAAAATTTTGAATTTACTTGTATAACTTTTTAACACGTCGTTGCTTGTATATTTAATGAATTTATTACCGGCTTTTGTACTTAATTCAATAATGATAAATTTACCTTTGCTACTGTACTTCACCTTATTCTTATTAAGGTCGATGAAATTAAAATTATAAATATCGTGTTTTGTTTTTTTGCCTGTAACATTTTCTTGATCAAATGTTTGTACACAATTACCGTCAAAACTTTGTGTAATGGTGGTTTCGTTTGATTCTATTGTGCCAATCAAACCGTTGAGTAGTTCAACGCCTTCCGAAATGCTTTTAATTGGTCTGATCGATGCCTTAAATTCTTTTTCTGCCAAAGGAATAATTTCTTTTAAAACTTTTTGTATATCTCTTGCTTGTTCAATATTTTTACAAGTAATCGTAATTTTGTTGGTATAAGCTTTTTGAATGCCGTCTTGTGATACTTTAATAGTTTTGTTTTTTCTCTTGGTTTCTACCAAAAGGTTAAAGAAAGCGCCTTCTACCTTAAATAAGACTCTGTTTGGGTCAAGTGTAGATAAATTAAAATCATAAACATAAGCTTTTGACGATTTTCCGGTGTTTACGGTTCTATTAAAACTAAGACTGCCTTTGTAATCTGATTTTGCTTCCAATTGTTGTGCAAATTCTTTTTTATTACCGTTTACATCGCCAATATTGCTTGTAAGCCATTCTAAACGGTCTGCGTAACCGGATAATGAAAGTCGTTTTTCGGTAAGTTGTTTGGCTGGTTTTATGGTAGCTTTTATTTTTTTGACCAAATCCCTGCCGTTGTCAATATCTTCGGCAAAAATAACAAACTTATTGATGTAGCTGACTTTTTCGTTATTTAGTGTTTGTTTAATCAATTTTTGTTTCTGATTACTTAGCAGTTGCACCGTAATTACATCTTTTTTCGTGATTGCTTTTACGGTATGATGATCAATGTCTGCGGCATTAAATTCGTAGTTTTTGGTAGTTGTTTTGCCTTTGCTTGACACTTCTTCAACGGTAACCGAAATTACACCGCCTTGTGTTGTTTCAACGCTTTGGTTGATCTCTTTTTTGCCGGCTTTAACATTAGTGATAGCTTCACTAAAAGCTTCTACAGCATTATCAAATTGTTGTGCAGAGATAAAATTGGAAGTTAATGTTGCAATTAAAATAAGTAAGATTTTTTTCA
>CAZSBI010000237.1:0-4056 GCA_964604735.1 uncultured Flavobacteriaceae bacterium
AATACGCAACGCCAAAACAATAAAAAAAACCACCTGATTTAACAGGTGGTTTGGGGCAAAAAATAGTCCTTATAATAATCCAATTTGACACTGCCTACTGATTTTATTTTACCTTTCACGGTTTCATCATCATAATAATCGGCATAATATTCAATTTTTATTCCATTAATATTGTTGGGCAAATCTTTGACAAAATCGGGCAAATTTGAATATTTATCAGGGTAATTTATTTCTCGCAAAGAATACATTGCCATTTCAATACCTGCTAAGGAAAATACTTTCTTCATTCGATTATTTTCATAATCATTAATTGCCGTTAATATCTGCAAAGGTTTAAATTTTCCTAAAATAATGCTCTCTAATTCAGCTGATTGACTCAATTTGAAAATACCTACATTATTATGTATATAAAAATTTTCAATCTGTCCACTATCTGAATCAAAATATATGTAAATATTGTCTTGTGCAAAACTGCTTGACGTTAATAGGATAATAAATAAAACAAGTATTTTTTTCATCGTATCGTTTTTTCTTATGAACTCAAAATCTATACCACTATATCAAAACAATGCTCAAAATGCCGAAAAACATCAATATTTTTAACATAGTCGATGCGCTCTTATACTTTTCTGCATTGATTAATCTGATTACATAAATAATTGATAATGAAATAATTACGACTATTATTTTTTGTGTTAAACTAAGAAATAAATCAAAATATTGTATAGAAATCACCCATAAATAAACGCTTACTAATATAATAACTAAATGGGTAAGAAACATACTTATAATGGGCAAGGTGTGATAATTTGCTTGCTTATCGCCTGCTCTATCTTCAATATCTTTAACAATTTCTCTTAGCAGATTGAGCAAAAAAGCCATCAAAACGTAATAATTAAATATGGGAATAGGCACAAAAAAATAAACCATAGTCAGATACAAAACATAGGCAATAGCACCACTTACCAAAATATTACCAATCAATGCGATGCGTTTAAAATATACATTGTAAGCGGTCAATACAAAGGGAATAATTATCAGCAGTAAAAAAAGTTGTCTGTTAGATTGAAAAAAAATGATGAATGATATTACAATTCCCAATAAATTCAGTAGTGCAACGAATATGCTCAACACTGCTTGATGCGTCTGAACAAAATCAATTTTTGATGTTTTTCGATTGAATTTATCAACCAAAATATCTTTTAAATCGTTTTGAATATTGCCTGCCGCTGCAAATAAAACCAATATTAGATTGAACCAAATATATCTGTTTTGAATTGCATCATCATTATATTTCAAATAAATAATGAACTGAAAAAAAAGAAAAATCAAGATGTTTTTCCACCGAATCAATCGTAAAATGTTAGTTAGCCGCTGTATCATTTTGGTCAAAATCGAAAGTCCATTTACCTTGCACACGCAAAACTTGTTCAATAACATCGCGCACGCAAGTATCTCCGCCATTTTTATGCGAAATATAATCAACCGTATCTAAAACCTCTTGTACGGCATCGCGCGGACAAGCAGACAACCCCACTCTACGCAGTAGCGGAATGTCGGGAATATCGTCGCCCATATACATTACTTCTTTTTCGTCTAAATTATATTTTTGTAGCAATTGCTCGTAAACCGGCAACTTATTATCGGCTTTGATAAATATATCTTGAATATTCAAATACGTTAATCTTTTGATTACATTTTCATCTTTGGCACCCGAAATTACAGCCACACGATAGCCTTTTTTGACGGCTGTTTTTATAGCAAAACCATCTTTGGTATGCATACTTCGCATCAAATCGCCGGACGATGTAATATGAACGCGCCCATCGGTCAATACGCCATCAATATCTAAAATAAATGTAGTAATATGATTGAGTTTCTTTTTATAACTGTTTTCTAAATTATTCTTCATTTTTCGGTGTTTATTTTAGTTTGCTGAATGGATTTTGTCAGCAATTCGTATATTTCTTTTTGATGAGCGTTTAACATTTTCAGGTGTTTATCGATAATCCGCTTGTCGCCACGAATTGCAGGTCCGGTTTGCGCTTGTTTTGATGACAAAGTTAATATTTTTTGCGCTACTTCTTGAATAAGTGGTTTGAGCAAATCAAAAGACAAATTATTATCTTTTAAAATATTTTCGGCTTGCAGGTATAAATGATTGGTAAAGTTTGCTACAAAAACGCCTCCGATATGCAATGCTTGTCTTTGTTTGGAATCGGCATATTGTACATTTTTTGATAAAATGCTTGCCAAATTGCTTAACAATTCGATATCATTTTGATTTTCTGCTTCAATAAGAATTGGAATATCTGTAAAATCGATTTGTTTTTTGGCTTTTGAAAAACTTTGAAACGGATAAAAAACACCCTTCCGATCGACTTGTAAATCGTTTATGCTTACGCTTCCGGAGGTATGTACGATTAAGAAATCAATTGTTGGTATTTTTTTTGAAAAACTATGAATAGCATCATCGGCAATAGCGATAATCAGTACATCAACCGGTTTGAGTAGGGACAAATCATCAATAATTTCGGTAGCGGACAAAAATTCATTTAATTTCTGCACATTTCGATTATACATTTGCAGCAATTCGATTTGTGGCTGTTGTAAAACCGTTCTTGCCAAATGTGTAGCCACATTGCCGGCGCCTATGATTGATATTTTGTATTGTTTTTTCATTTTTTGGATAACTACCCGTGAACTAATGCTTTATGTCCCAAGCTATCAATTAATTCTGCTTCAAAGCTAAGTAATTCGTCCCAAATTTTATCTATTTTTTCACGTCCGCCATATTTACGTGCATAATCTAAAAATACACGATAGTGTCGAGCTTCGCTTTCAAACAATCCGGCATAAAATGCTGACAATTCGGGCTGCGATGCTTCCATTTCGTTTGCCAAGACCGTAAAACGTTCGCAGCTACGCGCTTCTATCAATGATGATAGCATTAATTTTTGCAAGAATCTTTCTCTATCGTCTTTTGTTTTTGGAAAAAATTTTCGCAGTTTCATAGCATACTCATTCACTTGCTCTTTACCGAGTTTGAAATTGTATTTTTTCATCAACTCATAAGCCATTTCAAAATGTTGCATCTCTTCAATTGCCAAGGCTGACATTGTGTTAACAAACTCAATATCATTAGGTTCGTGATTAATTACCGCCATTGCAGATTGTGCTGCTTTCATTTCGTTATAAGCGTGATCGGACATAAAAATTTCTAAATCTTGCATTACAATTTTTGCCCATTCTTTGTTTGTATTTGCTTTTAATCCTAACATTTAATTATTAATTTTTAATACTCAAATCTGATACGCACTTCTTCTAAACTATCTTTACTTCCTACAAAAGTAAGTATATCACCCAGACGCAATTGTGTATATCCGTGTGTGATGACGGTATTTCCTTTTCGTTTTAATGATAATATTATCAGATCCTGCGGTAGATGTAAATCGCGAATTCGCAGCCCAATCATATCTTGGTTATTAACTTCAACATCGATCGTATCTTGGTCATCATCTAAACCTAACAGAATATTTGTTGCCTCAGGGGCGCGAACCATATGGTCAAGCAGGTTAATCAAGGCAGCTGTTGGCTCAATTACTTTTACGCCTAATTCTTCAAATTTAGTTGCAAACGAAGCACTTTCTAATCGTGCGGTCATATTTGGCGTTCCGATACTTTCATAAATCCATTCGGCAATTTCATAATTTTTTTCATCATCAGGATAAAGTAATACTACACTATCAGGATTACCTAAATCTAATTTTGAAATGTTGTCTCTATTATATTCGAGTACTGTTAACACTTCAACATCTTTAACATTATGGTCTTGTTGTGTAGTTATAATCTTGACTTCCCATTTTTTCTTTTTTAGTAACTTTGCCAATGCCAATGAAATGCTATCTAAACTAAAAATGACGGCGTAATGTTGTTTGTCTTCATCATCAAATTCTTGTTTATTATGCGCTTCGCCTATATATTTTATTGCCCATTTAAACAATGGCGGGCCAACAATCTGATTGATTACAATAATGGCAATGATAATGGTTTCAA
>CAZSBI010000238.1:0-8722 GCA_964604735.1 uncultured Flavobacteriaceae bacterium
ATTGACTCCAATGGTTTGAAGCATTTGTTTTACTTCGTCTTTTCTTGGACCAAGATGTCTGTATATAAATGAATTTGTTTGCATATTTTTTTTCTTTTAGCTGTTGGCTTCGGTGAGTATGATATATCCCGATAGCTATCGAGACAACCACCCACTTCCAACTTCGGACTTCCATCTTCCCACTTCGGACTTCCGACTTCCCACTTCCGACTTCCCACTTCGGTCTTCAGGCGCCCTTTTACCTACTAAACTCTATTTAGCAAATTTTACAGCTGTTTTTTCTACAATTTTAATAATTAAATCGCGTGCTATTTCCATTGAAGGTATAGGCACAAACTCATAAGGACCGTGAAAGTTTAAGCCACCTGCAAAGATATTGGGGCAAGGCAATCCTTTAAATGACAACTGCGCGCCATCTGTTCCACCGCGAATAGCTTTAATCAATGGTTTAATATCCATATCAATCATTGCTTCTTCTACAATATCTACTATATGTTTTACAGGTTCTACCTTTTCGCGCATATTGTAGTATTGATCGCGTAAATCGAGTTCGATAGTGCCTTCACCGTATTTTTTATTCAATTGATCGGTTACTTTTTGGAAGAATACTTTTCTTTCTTCAAATTTTTGTCTGTCGTGATCGCGAATGATATAGTTTAACTCTGTCAATTCTACATCGCCCTTCATATTGTGCAGGTGATAAAAACCTTCATAACCTTCGGTTGTTTCGGGTGTTTCGTTTTTAGGAAACTGTTGAATAAAGTCGGCTGCAATAAGCATAGCGTTAATCATTTTATTCTTGGCGTATCCCGGGTGTACACTTTTACCGTTTATTTTTACTTTGGCTCCTGCGGCATTAAAATTTTCGTATTCTAATTCGCCCACAACCGAACCGTCCATAGTGTATGCCCATTCGGCTCCGAATTTTTCGACATCAAATTTATCTGCACCCATTCCGATTTCTTCATCGGGATTAAAACCTACGCGAATTTTTCCGTGTTTAATTTCGGGGTGATTGATAAGATATTCCATTGCATCCATAATCTCGGCAACGCCTGCTTTATCATCTGCGCCCAATAAGGTATTTCCATCGGTGTGGATAATGGGTTGTCCTACATATTTTTTTAATTCGGGGAAATAAGAAGGAGATAAAATCAAGCCTTTTTCTTTGTTTAAAATGATGTCGCCACCATCGTAACTATCAATAAATTGCGGATTGACATTGGTGCCACTATAATCGGGTGCAGTGTCAAAATGTGCAATAAAACCAATAGTAGGCACTTCTTTGTCAATATTTGACGGTAAAGTGGCATATACATAAGCGTGCTCGTCAATTTCGACATCTTGCATACCTATTTCTTTCAAATCTTCTACCAATACGCGTGCAATATTCCATTGTTTTTCGGTACTTGGTGTTGTTGTAGATTCAGGATCAGATTTTGAATCTATTTTGATATATTTTACAAAGCGTTCTATTAATTTGTCCATAGTATAAAATTTTGCTCAAAAGTAAGATTTGTTTTTCTGAAAAAAAAGAAGATTTGTTGTTTTTTTGAGAAGAAAACAATAAAAAAATCATTCCACTTCACCCCAAATGCGCAAATTGAGGTTTAGCATATCGATTATTTGAACAAAACTATCTATTTCGGCGAAGACGCGCTTGATTTGTGCCTTATCTACTTGCTTTTTTCGGTCTAATTCAAATTTATCTTTATTGGAATGTATGGCAATAAAGACTAAGTTGTTCAAGAAACTAAATTCAACTTTTGAATTGAATTTTTCTCTTAATTTGAGCATTCTTTCCATCATATCGGGCGTTAAAATATACCTTGCCTCTACCTGATTATCACTGTAAGTATTGTAAATCTTTTCGAACTCCGGATTTTCTAAATTAACTTTTGACTTTCCTGCAAAAAGCTTTTCAAAAAAACCATCTTTTCCTTCCTTTACACGAGTAATTCCTTTTAGATTCTTATGAAATTCGGCAATAAAAATAACACCCTTAAAAATGGTTTCGTAATGCGTGCTACTGTGTCCTTGTGCGTTTGTGCGTTCATGCTTTTCTTCTGCATCAACTTCGGAAAATTTGAATTTTGTTTTGCCCCAAGTACCTACAAACAAGTCTTCTCCGGAATATCTATCGACATGTCTTTGAAATATTTTTGAAGCTTCAAACTCAACAACACTAATGCTTTGATCGTAGAAATATTGAATGCCTAAATCTTCATCTTCATTGATTACTTTTGTAATGATATTGGCTTTAAATCCGGCTCTTGATTTTGAACTAAGGTAGGAGTGAATAGCGCCGCCGGCAATCATTTCGGCTAAAATTCCAAAGAAATATAACGGATTGTCGCTAAAATAACCCATAGCAAACAAAAGTACTGCCAAACCGACAAGCACAAACCAAAGGGTCTTTATTTGCTTTTTTGACTTGACAACATTTGCATGGATTTCGTCCAACTGTTGCTGAACTTCTTTACCAATTTTAGGCTCAATCATTATTCAAACAAACTTTTTACATCCGGATTGGCTCTTTCTGCTTCCGGAATTTCGATAAAATTAGCCGGTTTGTAGTTCATTCTGCTTGCAAACATATTTGACGGGAACATTTCCAAAGCATTGTTATAATCGAGTACGGCTGCATTGTATGTGCGTCTGGCGGCTGACAATTGCGCTTCAATTTCATTCATACTGTCTTGCAAACTCAAAAAGTTAGTGTTTGCTTTTAAATCAGGGTAATTTTCAATATTGATTTTCAAACCACTTAATTTTGAGCTCAACTGACTTTCTAATTTCATTCTTTCATCATCAGAAATATTGCTATTATCGACAATTTGCAAACGTAATTTTACAATTTCAGTCAAAGTTTCGCGCTCGTGTTGCATATACTTTTTAACCGTTTCAACCAAATTTGGAATTAAATCGTGGCGTTTTTTCAGCATTACATCAATGGTACTAAAAGTATTTTTAACGTTATTCTTTTTACGAATCAATCCGTTATAAATAGATAAACCAATCAAAAAAAGCACTAACGCTATGCCTACTACAAAAATTACTGGAAACATAATTATATTTTTAAGTTACTAATGCACAAATTTAATCAATTTTATTTAATGAAATATTTTTTTATAACTTAGCCATTTATTTAAAGCCATTCAATACATTATATTATTATGACCAACAAAGAACTCGATTTAGCTTGGCAATTTGTCAACCACACTGACCGCAACATTTTTTTAACCGGAAAAGCCGGAACCGGAAAAACCACTTTTTTACATCAAATAAGAGCAAATTCGATGAAACGAACCGCCGTTGTCGCACCAACAGGCGTCGCTGCAATCAATGCCAAAGGGGTAACTATTCATTCGTTTTTTCAAATGCCTTTTGGTCCAATTATACCCGATGCTCCCGAAAGAAAAGGCGAATTTAAACGAAAGTTTAATCGTAAAAAAATTGACATCATTCGTTCCTTAGATTTATTGGTTATTGATGAAATAAGTATGGTACGTGCCGATCTGCTCGACGGTATAGACCAAGTATTGCGCAAGTATAAAGACAGAAATAAGGTTTTTGGCGGCACACAAGTGCTTATGATTGGCGACTTGCAACAACTAGCGCCTGTTGTTAAAGATCACGAATGGCAAATGTTGCAAAAATATTACCAAACACCCTATTTTTTTAGTAGCAAAGCTTTTCAAGAGGCGCAAGCCGTCAATATTGAACTGAAACATATTTACCGACAACAAGACGAAGCATTTATACATATATTAAATGAAATCAGAGAAAACAAACTCTCTAATGAATCTGCCGAAATATTAAACAAGCGGTATCAAGCAGATTTTGACCCAAAAGATGACGAAGGATACATTATATTAACCACACATAATTATAAAGCGAATAAAATAAACCAAGATAAATTATCAAAAATCAAGTCAAAAGCATATACATTTGAGGCTTATGTCGATGGGCATTTTCCTGAAAATGCTTTTCCGAATGACGAAAGTTTGCTACTAAAAAAAGGCGCCCAAGTAATGTTTATCAAAAACGACAGCAGTTTTGACAAACAATATTTTAACGGCAAAATCGGAACCATTACCGCTATTGGCAAAAATGAAATTACCGTACAATGCCCCGGAGACGATTTCGAAATTGAAGTAGGTCGCGAAACTTGGGAAAATGTCGCTTACGAAATAGACCCCGAAACCAAAGCAATAGAAGAAAAAGTACGTGGCAGTTACTCGCAAGTACCGCTTCGGTTGGCATGGGCAATTACCATACACAAAAGTCAGGGATTAACCTTTGATAAAGCCATTATCGATGCCGAATTATCATTTGCTCACGGACAAACATACGTAGCGTTGAGCCGTTGTAAAACTTTAGATGGATTGGTGCTGAAAAGCCCTATAAAAGCACAAAGTATCATCAACGACAACCGCGTATCAAGCTTTAATAAATCAGTAGCGGAACACCAACCTGATGAGAAAGTTTTGCAAAAATCTCAAAAGGTTTTTGTGCTGAATTTGGTATCCGAATTGCTCGATTTTTTTCCCTTCATTTATCCGCTAAACAGACTGACAGATATTTATTACAGCAATGCCAATAGTTTGAAAGGAAATATTATTGAACCACTTAAAACAATGAAAGAAAAAGCGGTTATTCCTTTGCTCAAAATACGCGATAGTTTTATGAACCAACTCAAACAAATGAGCGTAAATGTAACAGATATGGAAAATGATGCTGCCATACAAGAACGCATAAAAAAAGCTATTGAATATTTTTTGCAACAAACACGCGAATTTATAGAAGAACCCTTTGAAGAATTTAATTACAGCACCGAAAACAAACAAATTGACAAAGATTTTGCCAAGCAGGTTGAAAAAGTTGAGGAATTAATCGTTCAGAAACTAATGCAATTGGACGGACTCGCAAATGGCTATACCATCAAAAAACATTTGGCACTACGAGCCGAAGCAACACTTTACAAACAACCCAAAAAGAAGAAAAAATCAAGTCCTGCTAAGCTGTTAGAACACAACGACTTATTTGATGCATTGCGCGATTTGCGCTCTGAGTTTTCATTTAACGAAGAAGTACCGGCATTTCAAATTTTTACACAAGAAACGCTGTATGAAATGTGCGAGAAACTACCCACAACAAGCAAGCAACTCAAAAAAATCAGCGGTATTGGCAAGGTGCGACTTAAAAAGTATGGCGAAAGTATTATCGAAATCATTCAGGCTTATTGTATCAGCAATAATATTCCGATGAAAGAAGATGAACCCGAAATTGTCAAAACACCAAAAGGACAGACCAAAAAAATTTCACTTGAAATGTTTCAATCAGGTAAAACAACTGATGAAATTGCCAAAGAACGAAACCTTGCTGTCTCAACGGTAACAACACACTTATTATCATTTATACCAACCGGCGAGATTACAGCCGATGATTTAATCGAACCCAAACGTCTCAAATCATTATTAAGCGACATCAAAGACAAAAAATTTGAAAATCTTTCGGAATTACGACAACAAACCAATAACGAGTACGATTGGTGGGAGCTTAGATTAGGTATTGCATTATTGAATATTTAAAAATATATCAATCAAACAGATTACAAAATACATATCCCTACATTTTCTTTTGAAAATTTAATAATTTTATAAATAATTTACAAAAACACAGAGAATACTAATTAATATTTGGCTAAAAGATAAATTTATCTTTAATTTGTCACTTACAACCAAAAGCAAAAATTATGGGCGATTTTAAAGTAAGATTAGCAAACTCTACAAAAGACATTCAAAAATTTACAAAGCACTTATTAAGAGACGTGCAGGCATTTGAATATATGATGGAAAACGATTGGTTTGAAAAAGGTGTCACTAAAATTGGCGCCGAACAAGAACTTTGTTTAGTCGATAAAAATTTAAAACCACTACCTCTCAATTTGGAAGTACTTGAAAAAGCAAACAATGCAAATTTTAGTCCCGAATTGGCTCGATTTAATCTTGAAACTAACGCCAGCCCCTTGGTTTTTGAAAAATCTTGTCTATCTGAAATGCAAGCAGAAATAGAAGGCGACCTTAAACAAATAGAAAATATTGCAAAGGATTTTGACGCCGATATTATTCTAACGGGAATATTACCTACCGTACGTAAGTTTGATATTGAAAAAGAGAACATCACGCCTTTTGACCGTTACCACGCGCTAATGGACTCGTTGCGTGCTATGCGTGGCGAAGATTTCCATATCAATATTCACGGTATTGATGAGTTAAATATAAAACTCTACAGCGGTTTGATTGAAGCTGCCAATACCGGTTTTCAAATGCACTTGCAAGTCAATCCCGACGATTTTGCCAAAAAATATAACATTGCACAAGCCATAGCCGGACCGGTTTTGGCAAGCGCCGTAAACGCTCCCTTGCTTTTTGGTAAACGTTTATGGAAAGAAACACGTATTGCATTATTTCAACAAGCTATTGATACCCGCGTAACCATTGAACATATCCGCGACAGACATCCGCGTGTCACCTTCGGAACAAATTGGGTAAAAAACTCAATTATGGATATTTATAAAGAAGATATCCTGCGTTACCGTGTCCTTTTAGGCGCTGATTTTGAGCAAAATAGCTTAGAATTGGTCAAAAAAGGTGAAACTCCTGTATTAAAAGCCCTAACCGTTCACAACTCAACCATTTACCGTTGGAACAGACCTGTATATGGTATTTCGGGTAATGGCAAACCGCACTTACGCATCGAAGCACGAATGTTTCCGGCAGGACCAACCGTAGTTGACGAAATGGCAAACGCTGCCTTTTGGTTAGGTTTAATGGAAGGTTATGGAAACAAGATTGACGACATCACCAAATACATAAAATTTGACGATGCCAAAAACAATTTTTATGCCGCTTCACGTGCCGGACTCGATAAGCAATTTACTTGGTTTAACGGCAAAAAGTTTTATGCTAACGAACTCATTTTAAACGAATTACTTCCTGTTGCAAGAGAAGGATTAGAGAGCCGTAATATTGACAAAAAAGATATTGACAAATACTTGGGAATCATAGAAGAACGCGTAAAATCGGGCATTACCGGTTCAGATTGGATGTTAAATACTTATAGCGAATTTCAAGACAAAGCTTCACGAGAAGAAATCATCACAATGATTACCGAAAGCACTATCAAAAATCAAAAAACAGGCAAGCCTGTACATCAATGGAAAATACCGAAATTGCAAGAATTACCTCATTGGCATCCTTCAAAATTATTGGTAGAAGAAGTAATGAGTACAGACATACTTTCTGTTCATCCCAATGATATTATCGAACTAGTGGCTGATATGATGAACTGGGCAAAACTACGTTATGTACCCGTAGAAAATGAAAAAGGAAATTTTGTCGGATTAATTACAGCCCAAATGCTTTTAGAATCATTACGAAAAATGCACAGCGATAAATCTTTTAAAAACATCAAAGTAAAAGACTTAATGATTAAAAAGCCTACTACTGTAAATCCTTCGGACAAGCTTATTGATGCCATAAAAAAAATGAATAAAAAACAAATTGGCAGTTTACCTGTTGTACTCAATCATAAATTAGTCGGAATGCTCACCGAAACCGATTTCTTTCATCTGAGCAGAAGATTATTTGAACGTTTTTAATTTTAGACTAAAAAGCTTACTTTTGCACAGCAAAAATGAGATTGATTGATGATTAATAACAAACATTTAATTGGCACCCTTGGAAACAACGAAGCAAAAAAGCTGATTGTTGTCGGCGGTATGCACGGAAACGAAAAAAGTGGTGTAGAAGCAATATTAGAAACGCTTGATTTTTTTGCACAACATCCCGAAATCAAATTGAACGGGAAAATTTATTTTTTACAAGGCAATATTGGCGCACTCAAAAAAGGAGAACGGTTTATTGATAAAGACCTAAACCGTCTGTGGCACGAGGATTATATCCAAAACGAGCACCCCGACATTGCAGATGTAAAGGAGGTAAAAGAGTTGCACAAACTCATTAGCGAAGATATTTGTCAGCATAATTACAGCAACTGCACGCTACTGGATTTACATACTTTTTCTGCCAAAACAGGCGCTTTTTGTATTCCGGCAGAAAACAAACAAAGTGTTGCCTTGGCACAAACATTTAAAACACCTTTTGTTGAAAAATTAGCCGGTTCATTACCCGAAACCGCTCTCAATTATTTTGGTAATAAAGGAATGACGGCTGTCGTTTTTGAAGGTGGCACACACGCCTCCGACGAAGCACGAACGAATCTCAAATCAAGTATTTTTCATACCATTGCCTACTTAGATTTGGTCAATCGCGAAGATTTTGACATCGTTTTTGAAATGCGTAAAGAATTATACGAAATATCTAAAAATTTACCACATTATTTACGTCTGACATATATTCATAAGCTCAATAAATACAACAACTATCAAACCAAACCCGGATATTTCAATTTTAAGAAAATAAACAAAGGTGAAGTGATTGCCACACAGGACGGGAAACAAATAACAAGTCCTTCGGAAGGATACATTTTAATGCCTCTTTATCAGAAAAAAGGTAGCGACGGATTTTTTATTGTTCAAGAATTCGAATTGTAAAGTTTTTTTGATTTTAGATTGATGAACTGAATAATATAAACGGAAAGTGTGTATTGATGAAATAATATTTTTCCATAATAAAAAAGACCACTCTGTAAAAAA
>CAZSBI010000239.1:0-2979 GCA_964604735.1 uncultured Flavobacteriaceae bacterium
TTCTTCCATCTTTTTATTGAATTAATATTATTTTTTATTTCCTTTTTTTATCATTTGTGCTAACATATCCCACATTTCGGGCGAAATTTTTTCTAATTGATTAAATTCGCCTGCGCCATATAACCATTCGCCACCATCAATTGTAATTACTTCTCCATTGATATACGAAGAATAATCACTCATTAAATAAGCGGCCAAATTTGTTAATGCTTGATGTTCGCCTACTCTTTTTAGGGGTATTTTTTTAGCGGGATTAAATTTTTCTTGCAAATCTCCGGGCAAGAGTCTGTCCCATGCGCCTTTTGTAGGAAAAGGTCCCGGTGCAATTGCATTGGTACGAATACCATATTTTGCCCACTCAACCGCCAAGGAACGCGTCATTGCTAAAACGCCTGCTTTTGCAGTAGCAGAAGGCACAACAAACGCCGAACCTGTCCATGCGTAAGTAGTTACAATATTTAAAACTGTTGTTGGTTTGATTTGTTTTTCAATCCAATATTTACCCAGCGCAAGTGTCATATTTTTGCTGCCTTTAAGTACAATATCAATAATCACATCAAAAGCACCTGCTGACAATCGTTCTGTCGGACTAATAAAATTGCCTGCGGCATTGTTAACCAAACCATTTACCGTTCCAAAATGTTTGACGGCATCTTCTAAAACCTTTTCTACTTGGTCATATCGCCTGACATCACAGGCTAAGGCTAATACCTCACCGCCTGTTTCTTGTTCAAGTTCGGCAGCTGCTTTTTGTAATTTTTCAATTTTTCTTGAAGTAATTACCACTTTGGCACCCAATTGCAAAAAATATTTGCTCATAGATTTTCCTAAGCCGCTACCGCCTCCGGTTACGATTATTACTTTATCATTTAATGCTCCGTCTCGAAGCATGGGTTGATTATATTTCATAATACATTTATCTTAATAATTCTTGTACTTCACTACGAATAAAAGCCAAGCCTACATTAGTAGGAACTTCTTCTTGTGACGAACGTTCTATTAAAGCGCGTTGTAAATCTTGTGCCGTTTTAACTTGTGTATCTTCGGCTACTTGCTTAATAAACAACATGGTAGCATTTTTTGATGTGGTTACCATTCCCCAACATTTATCGCTTACATAAATTTGTTGTGTTAAATTATGCTCATATTCCTCATTGATACGAAATACCAATGCCAATTCGTATAGATTTTTGTCTTCTGAACCGGGTTGTACTTGTTGAATCAGTTTAGAAGGCGAAATGCGCTCCAAAAACAAAGCCAAACGTTCGTGCGCTTGCAGTCTTATCGGCAAAGCATGTTTTGTTAAATCTGCACGTGCTTTTATCAACTGTTTTTTTTCTTCGTTTCTGTAAAAACTTTGCAAGAAATAATAAGTTGTATAACCTGTTACAGCTGCTGGTAAGGCATATTTTAAGCCTTCTATAATTTGTCCAAGATAATCCATAAATTGTATTTAGGTATTTGCACAAAAATACAGAAAAAAATCAGAAAAAATATAGTTTTTTGGTTTTCTAATAAAAAATCGACTGCTTTTCTTTAATGATTAATTCCATCAGCCGAAAATAAGAATAGTTTTAGTATAACGCCTTCGTATTTTATTCAATTATTGTCTATCTTTGCATTATAATTTTTGAATCAAAATATTTATGAAATTCGACATTATTGTTTTAGGAAGCGGTCCCGGTGGCTATGTAACAGCTATTCGTGCTGCACAATTGGGATTCAACACTGCTATTATTGAAAAAGAAAATTTGGGCGGTGTCTGCTTAAATTGGGGTTGTATTCCCACCAAAGCATTGCTAAAAAGCGCACAAGTCTTTGATTATATCAAGCATGCCGATCAATATGGCGTACTTGCCGAAGCGCCCAAAGCCGATTTTACCGCTATGGTGCAACGCAGTCGCGGGGTGGCAGAAAGTATGAGTAAAGGTGTAGCATTTTTGATGCGCAAGAACAATATTACCGTACTTAACGGATTTGGCAAATTGTTACCTCAAAAACAAGTTGAAGTAACCAACGATGAAGGCAGTAAAATATATAGCGCAGACCATATAATAATCGCTACGGGTGCCCGCGCCGGACAGTTGCCTAATTTGCCTATTGACGGCAAAAAAGTAATCGATTATCGTAAAGCTATGACGCTTGACAAACAACCCGAGTCTATGATTGTAGTAGGTTCAGGCGCTATTGGAGTCGAATTTGCTTATTTTTACAATACTATCGGCACCAAAGTCACCATTGTTGAATATTTGTCTAATATTGTTCCTCGCGAAGATATCGAAGTATCTAAACAGCTGGGACGTTCATTTAAAAAATCTAAGATTAAAGTAATGACTTCTTCCGAATTGCTTAGTGTTGATACATCGGGTGACAAAGTAAAAGCTATTGTTAATACCAAAAAAGGTGAAGTAGAATTAGAAGCGGACATTATCCTTTCTGCTGTCGGAATAAAAGCAAATATCGAAAACATCGGATTAGAAGAGGTAGGTATTCAAACCGAAAAAGGTAAAATTGCAGTCGATGATTTTTATCGTACAAATATTGATGGTTATTATGCTATTGGCGACGTATTGGCGACTCCTGCATTGGCGCATGTAGCCTCGGCAGAAGGTATTACCTGCGTTGAAAAAATTGCAGGACATAATCCTGAAAAAATTGATTACACAAATATTCCGGGAGCTACTTACACATCGCCTGAGATATCATCTACCGGAATGACAGAACAAGAAGCCATAGATGCCGGACACGATATTTTAGTTGGAAAATTTCCTTTTACGGCAAGTGGAAAAGCCAAAGCGGCGGGTCACGCCGAAGGCTTTGTGAAAATTATCATTGATAAAAAATACGGTGAAATATTAGGTGCTCATATGATTGGCGCCAATGTAACCGAAATGATTGCCGAAATTGTTAGCGCCCGAAAAGCCGAAGCAACAGGACATACTATTTTAAAGGCAATTCATCCGCATCCCACTATGAGTG
>CAZSBI010000240.1:0-3405 GCA_964604735.1 uncultured Flavobacteriaceae bacterium
ATGGAAGCCGCGGCAGAGCAAAACAAGAAAGTTATTGTGCTTGATCGTCCTAATCCGAATAGCGATTATATTGATGGTCATGTGATGCAAAACGCCAATAAATCATTTGTTGGCTTGCACCCTGTGCCGGTGGTTTACGCAATGACTATTGGCGAATATGCCCAAATGATTAACGGTGAAAATTGGTTAAAAAATGCTGTAAAAGCCGATTTAACCATTATTAAAATCAGTAATTACAAACACGGCGATAAGTATGAATTGCCGGTAAAACCATCGCCAAATTTACCTAATTATCAGGCTGTTCGTTTGTATCCGTCCTTGTGTTTGTTTGAAGGAACCGACATCAGCTGTGGTCGAGGCACCGATTTTCAATTCCAAGTTTATGGTTCGCCTAACTTGCCCAAAAGTGATTTTTCGTTTGTGCCACGCCCCAACGAAGGCAGCAAGTGGCCTAAACACGAAGGAAAGAAATGCTACGGAACAGATTTGCGAAATATTACACCGCCTACTGAATTTCATATAGAATGGCTGATTGATGCTTATCAAAATTTCAACAACAAAGAAACATTTTTTAATCAATTCTTTATCAAACTCGCCGGCGATACTAATTTGCAAACACAAATAATTGCTGGCACGACTATTGATAAAATCAGATTGTCTTGGCAAAAAGACCTAAATGTGTTTAAACAAGTCAGACGTAAATATTTGCTGTATCAACAATAAAATGAGATTTAAATGAAAAAAAATATTTTATTAACACTTTTTTTATTTACTTTCTTTTACACTAATGGTCAAAAGACTGACAAAAAGAAAAAAATGGCAATGGATTTTATCTCCATTACAGGTGTTGATCGACAAATTGACAGTATTATTTCGCGTCAGAAAAAAAATATATTAGACAGTACCTTCGTATTTTTTAATGAAAAAAAATTAGATCTCAGCATAGCTGACGATGTCGAATATTTCAAAACAAATGTCCAAAAAAACTTCGATTTTATAAAAAAGACTGTACACAAACAAATTATCTTTAAATATCAAAATTATAATCAAAAAAGATTAAAAAAACTCATTAAACAACTTAAAACCACCCATAATTATTCGAATATTATGGAAGTAAAACAAGCAAAAAAAACAGCGCGTCTAACCATAAAAAAAGAAATAGATGAGTTTAAAAAGTATTCTCTCGATGGTATTTTAAACTACATTCACAAAAAACAATCTGCTATTAAATTAATCATCAAAGAAAATTCTAAAATTGTGATGCCCGATGATATTGATTTAAAAATTGAAGTGATTGTAAAAAAAATCAAAAACAAAAGAATCAATCTCCTTGACAAAAACAAGTCTGTAATATATAAACCGAACACGCACAAATACTCTGATTTAGAAGGCATTGTAATTACTTATAAAAATAAAGAATTTTTATTTGTTCCTGATAAAAAAATATTTCGATTGCCTCGAAAATTAGCAGAATTAAAAAATCCTGTTTCACAATACAGTTTTGAAGAAATTCCGGAATGGGAAATAGATATTGTTGAAGACGCAAAAAACATCACTGTAACATTGATTAATATTGAAGAATTTTCGGTTACAAAACAAAAAACACAATGAACTCTAAAATTCTAATAGCGCTGCTGATTTTATTAACATTCTCTTGTCAAACAAAAGAAAATAAAAATCCAATTACAACAAATGCAAATGACTTAGGATTAATACCGCAACCACAGCATCTGACTATACAAAAAGGCGTATTTTTATTTGATACAAATTCTCATTTTATACTTGACAAGAATATTGACGAAAGAATTGTAAAATTTATCAAAAAGCGTTTTAAAAACAATGCTATTTCTTCTAAATTCGTCAAAAATAGTATTGTCTTACATAAAATTGCATCAGACACTTTAACGCAGCCCGAGGGTTATTCCATTGATATTTTATCAAACAAAATTGACATAAACGCGACAACAGATCAAGGACTTTTTTATGCATTGCAAACACTTTCGCAATTGCTTCCCAACACATTGACAGCTGACAAAAAATATCATATTCCGGCTTTGCAAATTTATGACCAACCCCAATTTGTTTGGCGTGGTGCACATTTAGATGTTTCCAGACATTTTTTTGATATTAATTACATCAAAAAATACATTGACTTGTTGGCAAAACACAAAATGAATATTTTTCATTGGCATTTGGTTGATGACCAAGGTTGGCGTATCGAAATAAAACAATATCCAAAACTGACCGAAATCGGTTCGCATAGAAAAGCTACGGTCATCAAAAAAAACTTTAAACCTTTTATCAGTGACCATAAACCTTATGGCGGATACTACACACAAGAGCAAATCAAAGAAATTGTAGCTTATGCTCACGAACGTTTTGTAACCGTTGTGCCCGAAATTGAAATGCCCGGACACAGCTTAGCCGCCTTGGCTGCTTATCCACAGTATTCTTGCACGCAAAAACCAATAGAGGTTGGACAAAAATGGGGTATTTTTAAAGATATTTACTGTGCAGGAAATGACAGTACATTTGTGTTTTTAGAAAATATTTTAGATGAAGTCGTTTCGCTTTTCCCTTCAAAATACATACATATAGGCGGCGATGAAGCCCCAAAAACACGATGGAAAGAATGTGCAAAATGTCAACAGCGTATTAAAACCGAACATTTGAAGGATGAACACGAATTACAAAGCTATTTTATCACCCGAATAGAAAAATATTTAAACAGTAAAGGCAGACAAATTATAGGCTGGGACGAGATTCTTGAAGGAGGGTTAGCACCCAATGCGGCAGTTATGTCTTGGCGTGGCGAAAAAGGCGGCATAGCTGCGGCAAAACAAAATCATTATGTGGTAATGACCCCCGGAAAACCCTTGTATTTTGATCATTATCAAAGTAAAAACCGCGATAGTGAACCATTTGCCATTGGCGGATTCAATTCCCTGCAAGCCGTATATGAATACAATCCCGTTCCAAAGGAAATTCCTGCCGAAAATGCCAAATATATTTTAGGCGCGCAAGCAAATTTGTGGACAGAATATATAAGCACCCCCGAACACGCCGATTATATGGCATACCCGCGACTTTCGGCGCTCTCGGAAGTCGTTTGGACAGGTAATAACAAACCCGGATTTGACAATTTTATGAAACGTATGAAAATTCATAGCCAACGTTTGCAAAATTGGCAAGTACATTATCGTCATTTTCATTGAAATACTACGATAATTATTATTCAACAATAAAAATCATCATAATTTACGCCACATCTTTTTTAGCATCAAGTTTAGCGGTTACTTTACCGTAAACTATAAGCAATATAGCCGAAACTAATGCTATACCCGCAAAATAATACCAGATATAATGCGCATTTGCCGAAGCTTCTTGCCAAGCTTGGCGGGTAGC